>NZ_CALSBP010000003.1:600000-835000 GCF_943373825.1 Aquimarina spinulae
AAATTATAAAAGAGAATAATAATATATTTTTCATCAGTGTTTCAATTTAGATAAAGCAGGATAATTTGATTTTCCTCTCAAATTATACCTTAAAAAGTGTAAACGGTGTGCCTTTAACGTACCTAATTGGTGGTAACGTTTAATATATGTGTCGTAGCAGAGCAAAATGTTACCCCGCCTTTCGATTTTTCTGCGCATTGGTTGCTAACTTTTACTTTTGCAAGCATTGCGCCTGCATAAAAATATAATAACCTTTCGATTCAATAATTAGCTGCTATAACGGCTCGGCTATGACCTCGTTGCGGACATTTCCAGCGGAAATTGTCCGTATGAAATGCAGCCGTGTTAATGGTTAATAGGTTTAAAGTTAGTAAGAAAGTTGCAATGAATTATACCCCTTGTTGGCACCAGTTATTTACAGGTCATACGTTGTAACAAAACTTTGATGTTCACCCTCAGTACCATAGAAATAAATCCCAACAGTAATTTCTGAAGATTTTGGAATTTTCGATTCGTCATTCATGTATAGTTCAAAACTTTCCATGAAACATTGAGTTACAATTCCATTAAGTGTCTCGTTTTGCAGTCCTTTTATGCTGGTAACTTTTTTGACTTTTAATTTTTTACTTACCCTAATTTTAAAAAGTCCAAAAGCCCCTTCTTCTAGTTCAAATCCCTTTCCATTGTCAAGACAATCGTTCAGAAAGGTGTAATCCAATCGAAAGTCGTTTTTAATGTTTAGTTCCTTCTCTTTTATGTAGCGAAGTACGTTAAGTTTTCTATAATTGCTTAATTCGATTTTTTTAGTGAGTCCTGGGTATTTCTCCTCGTTCACTTTTCTGTCCAGTTGAATTGCCCCAGAACATGAACCAAAGACTAGTTCTTTTTCGTTATCCTCATAAGCAAAAATCAACCAGTTCGACCCCTCAGGAGTATAGAATGCACAGGATGAATTCAAGATACTTTTGATTTTCAATTTAGATACTTTTGAGCCTTTGAAAATCTCGTCGATTTTTATTTCAAGATTGTGATAGTGATTTCCATCAGGAGTAATTTTTTGAATTTCAGCTGTAGCGACAAAATCTGCTTTTTCATATCCGTCAATAAGTCGGATGATTGCACAATCACACGCAAAAGAATTAGTAAAAAACAGAATAAAAAATATTAGAATTAGAGTTTTCATAATTGGCACCTAACGGTCTTGTGTATGATTTGTTGCGTGTTTAAACATCTAATTTAGCAAATAAAAACCGAATAGAAAATCCTCACGGATTTTCGTTAGTAGGTTAGAACTAGCAATAAATTATACACGTTGTTGTATGCAGTTATTAATATGGTTTTATATCTTCTATTTCAAATTCAACAGGATTATTATCTTTTACGACAACAATTACTCTCAAGTCATCTGAATCCTCTTTGTAATTGTTTTTCGTTTTATAGATGAATTGAACTATGTAAATAGATTTTTTTGAGTCATCTTCATCTTTTCTTAAGAATTTGCAGGATAATTCTGTTCCAGCTGCTTTTTCGTTTTTATCTCTAGCTTTAAGCATAGATGTTAATTTTTCATCTGTGAACAGAAATTCAATGATTTTTAGATTTAAAATTGACGTTGGTTTTCTCATTTTTATAAATTTTAGTTGAATAACAGCTCTTTATTACGAATTATCGAAATGATAAATTTGTACTTCACTGACTTGATAACTCTCAAAATTATTTAGCCAACACAACAAGTCGGTAAATATTTCAAATTTTGCTTCGTTGTATATTCCTATAACTGCGTTAAATTCATTGAATAGTGTATTATCTTTTTTGATTAAACGTTCTAAGTGACTTCCATCTCTTAAAGTCTCATTTTTATAAAAAATACCTTTTTCGTCCACTACTATATTCAAGTAATCACGAGCAGTAGTATGGTTTTTTAATTCCCATTTTGCGGTTTCTCTACTAAGGAAAGTTACTTGTAGTTTTTCAGAGCAGTTATTCTTCTTCGTATTTTGAGAAAATAATTGAAAGTTGATTGCTAAGAACAATAGAAGTAGTATAATTTTTTTCATCAGTTTGGTTTTTGAAAATTTTGATTTAAAATTAACTCTAAGTTCTGTTCAATCAAATACCTAATATTGGGTATTCTGACGGCAAAATGGTCTACAACGGTCTTGTATATGAAAAGTAGCGGATTTTACACACTAATTTTTCAGATTATAACTGACCTTATTTTATTATTTATCTTTTGTCTAAACACTAAGATTGCTATTTTTTATATACGTTGTTGTACACTATTATTATATAGATTTATTTGCAAAAATCAAATTAATTACATCATCGATGATTAGTTTTATTTAACCAAAAAAGTCAATTCCAGCAATATTTGGTTCGTTTTTTAATTTTTTATATATAAATGCAGCACAAGCAATATCTTGAATAGCTGTTCCTGTTGAGTCATAAACAAATATTTCTTTATCATTAGTGCGTCCTTTTATTTTGCCTGTAATTAACTCCCCTAATTCACCATAAATATCTTTAGGAAGTATCAAATTGCTTTTAATGGCATGCTGAGACTCACCCACCTTTATAATTTGGTTCTTAATATCGCCAATAATTTTTGAGTTTTGTATAATTTTTGGATCCAACTCATTTTTTCCAGGGCTATCAGCTCCAATAGCTCCAATAAAAGTTCCTGGTTGTATCCATTCATGATTAACGAATGGCTTAGTAGATGGAGTACAGGTAATTATAATATTAGAATTTTTACATGTGTTTTCTAAACTACTTGTATTTACAGGAATGAATAGTTCATCTTTTATTTTTTTAGCAAACTCAATCAGTTTTTGCTGATTCCTACCTGAAATTTTTATGGATTTTACATCACATACACATAGCAAGGCTTCTATTTGTGCTTCGGCTTGATTACCATAGCCAATAATTCCTAAATGAATAGGATCTTTAGGTTGCAAGTATCTTGCGGCAACTGCCGTAGCTGCAGCTGTTCTCATTTTAGAAATTAACGAAGATTCAAAAATAGCCAACGGATAAGCATTTTCGGCGTCTGATAAATATATAATTCCTAAAATATTAGGCAGGTTAT
Organism: Aquimarina spinulae; assembly: GCF_943373825.1. NCBI lineage: Bacteria > Pseudomonadati > Bacteroidota > Flavobacteriia > Flavobacteriales > Flavobacteriaceae > Aquimarina > Aquimarina spinulae. The sequence continues at coordinate 603,089 of NZ_CALSBP010000003.1, forward strand.
ATCTATTCTGATTATTAAAAAATCCACCATTTGCTTTAAGCCCATAATATGATTTTTCTCCTATTATGCCTCCAGATTTTATATGATATTCTCCATTTGGGGCATCTGCATGTATAAGGTTGGTTTCAATTATATTTCCTTCAGCATGTAATTGATGAGCATAAGATACTGCCTGAATATAATCGTTCATATCTAATTGCTTTTCAAATGAAGAGCGGTTAAATAGTAGTGTTTTTTTCATGATAAGCTATAGTCTTGTGATTACTTTATTATTAATATCTAGATACGATTTCATTAAATTTGCTGTCATACAAGAATGAATAGGTAGAATTAACAAGCAATCTCCAATTTTGTAATTGTTTATTTCAGATTTTGGAACCGAAATGATACCATGTTCCTGAGACAGACTGTTTACATACATTCCGAGAATGATATTTCCCCAACCCATTTCGGTTTTCTCAACAACTCTTCCAAAAATAGTCCCTTCTTTATCTTCTAATCGATCTTTAGAAAAATGAACACCACCACCATAAACCACAATTTCAGAACGGTCTTCATGAATAGCAACAATAGGACAAGTCATAGCAACAGCGATTTGTGAAATACTATTGGAACCAATTTTATGTTGGGTTAAATCATAAAAAACAAAATTACCTGGGCGTATTTCATTAACACCTGTAAAGTCTTCAGCAACACTACAACTAGGCGTGTCTCCTAACGAAACAATTAAGTTTGGATATTGAGATTTATACTGAACTTTTAAACTTGTCATAATTTCTAAACTAATATGATGTATTTCCTTAATGGCTTCTTGTGTTCTACATTTGTATGTATGCCCAGCGTGACCTAAAAAACCTACAAAAGTTAAATAATGATTAGCATTAATAACTTTAAGAATAGTATCCATTAAGTTTTTATCTTTTGGATTAATACCTGTACGGTGATATCCTACATCTATTTTTAGAAAGACGTTTACATTTGAAATTAAGTGTTCTGATAGGAAAGAAATACTCTCAACATTTTCAACTACCAGGTTTATAATGATTTTTGAAGCTAAATCATTAATAGATTGAATTTCTAGAATATTAACAGGAAAGGCGATAGTAATATTTTTCCAATCTTCTGAAAAGTATTTTGCCATATCAACTGATGAAACCGTAATCTTATTTACCCCCAGCTCTTTATACCATGAACCAATTTCTAATGATTGATGAGATTTAAAATGCGGTCTGAAGTCTAAATTATGATATTTTGCCTTGTTAAACATTCGATTGATGTTTTCTCTGCATTTCTGCTGGTCTATTATAAGCGTTGGTTTAGTAATCATGTCGATATTCTTTAAGTTATCTATCGTGTTAAATATATCTTCACATGAAGATACTTTTACAAATATACAATATATCTTCATGTGAAGATATATTTTCGTATTTTCACCTCAAAATCAACACTTTAAAAATGAAGAATAGCGACTTAATTGATTTATTGCAATCCGAATGGAAGAATGAACGACCAGAACTAAATACATCTGGAATGCAAATAGTTGGACGTATCTTAATGCTGGGTAAAATTCTAGAAAGAAGAGCAGGTGTGGCTGTAGTAGGTTTTAATATTCACTATACCGATTTAGATGTGATGGCTACCATTAGACGTTCTGGCAATCCCTATGAATTAACACCTTCACAACTAATGAAGTCGGTTCTTATTAGTTCAGGTGCTATGACAGCCTTAATAAACAGGCTAACCAAATTAGAATTAGTTTACCGCTCTTCTAATTCAAAAGACGGTAGAATGAAATTAGTAGGCTTGACTGAAAAGGGATTAAAAATAATAGATGAAGCTATTGAATGGAGAATGATAGAGGCTAGCGAATCTATAAAAACTTTGAGTGAATCAGAAAAGAAAGAGCTTTCTGAATTATTAAAGAAACTATTAATTTCTTTAGATTCGTAACATCTTGATAATGGTGTGCAACGTCTCGACTATGGTTAGTATGGGATTAAAAGTAACTAAACTTTCGATTAAGCACTTAGCCAAAACTTTTTGTTTTGTTTTATATTTTTCTCTAAAGCCCACCGAAGGACTACAACTATCAAAATTAAAATAAAAACCACAATTGTAAATCAAAAGATTTGGCGGACTTGGTTAAAAACACTAAAATTTTGGGTAAGCACCAAAACCCGTATTAACTATAGCCATTGTTACCAACTGGCTTTTTCACTTGAGCTTGGTTTCATATTCGCCTAAAATGTTATAAATTTTATCTAAGGTCGGTCGAACTTCTTCATCAAAATCTGTGTCGGTGTTTATTAAAACTATTTTACCGATCAAGCTTTCAGGATTAAAATACATATACGCCATAACACCTGGGTCATAACCATTATAACCAATTCCCCTTTTCGAATAATCCATAAAAATACCTGTGTTTGCGTCAACTCCTTCTGGAAGCTGACTTTTAATCAATTGCTTTTTAAAAATCTCATTATAACTTTCTTTTGATAATAAACTTCCGTTTCCTGAATAGCCCTTTATTAACTCAGACAAATATTTTCCCAAATCGGTGCTTGATGTAATTAGTCCACTTGCAGGAAACCCCACCGTTGTATAATCCGCCATAATTTGTTCGTTAGTTGCATATAATGTCGAACGGTTCTTTGATTCGATATATTTAGCAGTCCAGCTTGATGAGTTCATTTGTAAAGGTTCAAGAATGTATTTTGTAGTAAATGTTTGATAAGGAATTCCAGTTGCCGATTCAATTACAAGTGCGCATAGGTTTGACCCAACATTTGAATAATCAAATTTTGCAGACGGTTTGTTTACGGAATAACTTTTGCCATTGTTCAGGGCGCCTTTTTCGGTCAATAAACTTTTTAAAAAATCGGCAAGTGATATTTTGGTTTTAGGCTCATTGAAATAATCTGGTATTCCTGTGCCTTTTTTATGGTCTTTATTAATAAGTATGTAATCGCTTTCCCAAAAACTATCTGAATCGGTTATTGAGGACGTGTGGATGGCCAATTGTCTTATTGTAATAAGTGTCTCTGGAAAGTTTGGGTTTGATACTTTAAATGGAAGATATTTATTTATGGGTTCATCAAGATTAAGTTTGCCCATTTCTTGGGCTTTAAACAATGAAAGCCCAATCAAGGTCTTTGAAATTGAGGCAATGGGTTGAACAGTTTGGATCGAATATGGTTTTTGGGTTGTGGAGTCTGCCAAACCAAATCCTTCATTATAGAGAATCCCAGTAGAATTCACCATTGCGACAGAAAATCCAACTATTTTTCCTTTCTCATTGATTTTGCTAATATGAGCAGTCAATGTATCTTTAATTTCCGAATAGTCCTTTGTGTTCTTTTTCTTAGAGTTGTTTTTTTGTCCGCAAGCAACTACCAAAATGAAAATTGAGAGGACTAGGATTATTTTATTCATTAAACTTTGTTTTTTTAGCTTGTTGGTAACGTATCGGCTATGGTTAGTACGGGAATTAAAAGTAGTGAACTTTCGATTAAGCACTTAGCCAAAACTTTTTATTTTTTGTTTTTAACTTATCAATCTTAAAAGCCAAATTAAAAAATTTGGCGGTTTTTAAAAATAAGCACGAACCTTTCGGTTTAACCTTTATTAACTATGTTTTATACACCGTGTTACAGCCAGTATTTATTTTAATTCATTGTTATCGTTTAATTTCTAATTCAAGAGTAAAGCAACATTCCATAAATCAAAATCACCACTATAATATTGAAGTGAATTACCACAGTGAACAATTATAGTTTCTTTATGCGGGATAATATAAATATTCTGTCCAAGATTTCCGTTTGCATAAAAATGGAAAGTACCGTCTTTATTTGCATGACCCCACCATTGATAATTATAATAAATTCTTTTGTCGCTTCTTCCAAACCATCTTGGATAAACATCTCGAGGAATTGATTTGTTTTCTAGAGTAGACTCCTGGACCCAATCTTTTGATATAATTTGATTACCATACCAATTTCCTTCATTGAGCATAAGCTGACCAAAACGTGCATAATCAATCGCCCGAGCAATCAAACGACTTGGCATATATTCAAAATTAGATTCTTCGCTATCTATAGAAAAGAGTGCATCATACTCCATTATTTTTGACCACAATTTCTGCTCTAGATAATTAGATACAGTTAAATTAGTAGCTCTTTCAAGAATCAATCCCAGATAGCTTGTATTGTAATTAGAATATTGAAAGTCTTTTCCTGATTCAGATGAAATTTCTACATTTTCAAGTAGCAGCTTTCGAACATTAGGGTGGTAATATCCAACTGCTTCATCATGCCAAGGAGAATGAATATTAGTGGATGGTATGAGGCTTGTATTGTATTCAAGCCCTGAACGCATTTCAAGTAAATCTTTGATGGATATTTTTTTAAAGCGTTGATCACGCTCCAAAAGTTCAGGAACATAATTTGTTATTGGCTCTTCTATACTTTTGATTAGACCATCATCAATAGCAGCACCAATTAAAAACGATATAAACGACTTTGCCATAGATTGAGAATGAAAATAGGAATCCCTACTAAAACCATTAAAGTATTTCTCATAAATGATTGTATCTTTTTTTATAACAATTAGTGCAGTAGTTTGAGACTCAATAGCCCACTCTTCAAAGCTATTAAATCCAGTTTTAGTTACCAGCTCCCCAAATAGTGACTCAACATATTTCTCTTTAGGATTAGAAACGAATGTATTGGTATTTTTTGCTCCCTGAATCTCATGATTTTTAAAGTTCTTATAATCATGAACATCCGCTACATTCATTGTTATAAGTCGATAAACATAGGTAGGTGTATATTGAATAGAAAGAAGTACTAAGAGGAATAGAACAAATGAAAGTATTGTAAGAAATATAATTTTTAGTTTTTTTCTCATTTAATGTTTTTGACTATTTGTAAAGTGTTTCGATTATTGGCTGTAACGTGTTTGTGTATGGTTAGTTGCGTGGTTAAGCAACTAATTTAGTAAACAAATACTTGCCAGAGAAATTAATTATACACGTTGTTAGCATTAGTTATTTGTTTTTGATAAGCAATGGGTATACTTCTCCAGAGTCGTGTTCATCAATTAAGAACATAAAATTATTCATATAATTTAGGGATTCAAATTCATTATTTGAATTAAGTTTTGATAGAACATCGTGAATTGCAATCATTCCCTCGAATTTATGTAACTCAATCAGTTCATTAGAACCCTCAATATCTTCTATATCATCAACTTCAGAATAATTATCAGTGTATTTTTCTGGCAGATTAGAATGGTCCAAAGCCTCAAGACTATCAAAGAAGTTTAATTTTATTCCAGGGCAAGAGTAAAACTCTGTTGTGAAATCATAGTCAAATCCCATATCAAACTTGTCCGTTTGTGCTTGATAATCTTTCCATTCCCCAATTCCGTATGCGGTTGCTTCTACATTTTTCTGAAAGAAATAATCATATTCAAAAAGAATTGCAAATAACTGCTCTTCTTTTTTAATCCCTTGGTTAGGGTTTGTCCACCATTCCTTTAAATTTTCAAGAATTTCATTTTCTAAATTCTGTTTGTAGTTTTCAAAATCGAATTCACTTAAATTCTTAAAAATGTTTTTCAGATAACTATCTAGGTTTGAAATAGAATTAAGAATAGACAAACAAGACTCTTTTCTTTTTGTCAGATTCTTTCTTATTAATTCATTGGTCATAGTTTTGGGTTAATTAATGCTAACGGTTAGTATAAGAATAGTAGCGGATTTTACACACTAACTTTTCGGTTAAACTCAGACTTTTTTTAGATTTACTTACTTTCAATTTAACGATTAAACCGCTATTATTTTTATACATTGTTACCAAACGTGAGTATAATTATTATCCGATTTATTTGTTTCATGATTTATCAACTCTTAGTGCCTGTTTAGTTAGCTATTTTTAACCATACGGTATGTGTACCATGTTCTATAATTTTCTTTTTCGAAGAACCATCTTTGTTCATCATGTAGATATTCGGTTTTCCATCTACTTTACTCATAAATATCAGTTTAGAATCGTCTAGGGCCCCATGATGGATACCAGTCTTCAACAGTGTTATGGGTCAACCGTTTTTGATTAGACCCATCTATAGATTTCATATTTTCCGTCCATATCAACATAAAAGCGATTTGCATGCCATTAGGTGAAACCGCAGGGCTTCATTATTTGGTCCTGGCTAACGCAGAAATGTCGCTTTTCTACCATGAGAGAGAATCTTTTTTACTGAAGAACCATCCTTATTCATAATATAAATATGTGATTTTTTATCCTTGTTGGTTGATGAAAAAATTATTTTAGAACCATCAGGGGACCAGGATGGGTGCCAATTACCAACATTATTAAATGTTAATCGTTTTTGATTAGAACCATCAATATTCATCACATAAATTTCAAAATTTCCATCTCTATTAGACATAAAAACGATTTGCTTACCATCAGTAGAAACTTCAGGATGCCATTCTTCAGCTTCATTATCTGTCAAATGGATAATGTTGGTGCCATCAATATCTGCTATGCTTATCTCACCTTTTTTATCTTTGTAATCCGAAGTAAATACTATTCTTCCATCTGGAGTAAAATAAGGGTTACTGCCTTTCAGTGATTCTATTTGAGTTCTTTCGCTACCATCTTGATTCATAATCCAAATTTCTGCCTGCCAAACGTCTTCCGAATCTTTATATTCTCTTGCAAAAGCAATTTTTTTTCCATCGGGAGTCCATTCAGGTGCACTATCCCATTTGTTTTTTGCATGAGTTAATCGTTTGCTATTCGTACCATCACTGTTCATTGTATGAATAGACCAAGTCTTTCCGTCATCATGATATACTCGAAAAGCAAATGTTTTTCCATTAGGAGACAACGCTAAGTAATCACCCTTCGTATTTATACTTTTAATATTTGATTTACCTTCTTTATCGATTGAATAAATTTTTGCTACTCCCTTTGAAGTATAGGCAATTGCATGGGACGATGATTTAGATTTGTCATTTTCCTTATTTTCTTGAGCAAAGATTGTGTTTAGCGATAAAACACATGTCAATATTAATAACTTTGTAGCTTTCATGTTTTTTTCCTTTATTTATAAATGTGTTGATTTCTCATTGATTTAATTAAGAAAGCAAATGTACTTCTTGAGAGAATTACAAGTCTTGTAAAATCTTGCTATTCCTTTTATAATTACCAGGAGTTACTCCAACGTATTTTTTGAAACTATGCGTAAAATGACTTTGGTCATAAAACCCTGATTCAAGTGCAATTTCTACCAAAGGAACATCTGTATAAAAAAGCTTTTTTGAGTTTTCTATTCTAATGGTAGTTAGATATTCCAAAGGTGTTAAACCAATGTTCTTTTTAAAGCTTTTTTGTAGTTTAAATTTATTCACTTTAAACTTTTGTTGTAGTATTTCTAAAGTGATTGATTGATTATAATTTAGAAACAAGTAATTAAGGATATCGTCAAAAGGTTCGTTAGCATTTTTTTGAGAATATGATTGCTCATCGTCATTCAAAGTATCCAAAAAAAGGTTTTCAATGATTTTAAAAATTGATGCTTCGTTTATGTAGAACCCACTGTTACAGTAGGATAGAAAATAGGGAAAGCTTGCCAGGTGAGAATAATCGGCATTTATTTTTTTTGAAATACTTTTGATTACATCATCGCTTATATAAAGAGCCTTATAAGTCCAAGGATTGTTTTTATTACCCCAGTTTTTATGAATTGAATAAGGTGGGATTAATTGTATTGCATTCTTACTGACCAAAAAACCTGAATTGTCAAATGCAATGTTTTCGCTTCCGTATTCTATATGAGCCAGACTCCAAGATTGATGAAAATGCGAAGGAAAATTTTTATCGATGAACATGGCAGACTTTAGCTCAATACCGTCAAGCATTGATAGTTTTATTGTCTTTACTTTGTTTATTTCTATCATTTATATTTGCAATTAGGTACTTGTTTTTTTTGAGCAAAGGAAGTATTTAGCGATACGATTGTCAATATTAATAATTTTAATAGTTCTTGAATTTGGACTTCTTTTTTTAATATGTTTGGTAGCGGTTGGGCTATGGTTTCGTTGTGGAATTGTCCGCTAGGACCATTCCGCGAGAACCAAGCCATTATTTAAAGATAGGAATTTTCCGTAGAAAATTCCGCCACAATGAATTATAGCCATTGTTACCTGCTTTTCTTTCTTTTAATTCCTTGTCAAGCCACAATTCATACCAATTTAAAAAAGTCACACGCCCTTCTGTGTCAAAATATGGGTTAGGATAAATCCCTTGATCATTACATCGGTCATCAACCCACATATTCCCGTATTCTTTCCCGTTTACCACTAGATTCAATGAAACTCCACACCCAAAATTTGAAACTCTTAAAATTCCATTGGTCCATTTATTTTGAAAATATTCTTTATCCTTTTTCCTAAAATATTCGTCCTCATTTTCACTAGTTACTTCTCCAAAATCTAGATTCCAATGTTGGGTATGAGGAAATGGCTTAGATAAGTCATTCAAATGATCTGCATTTTTATAATCTAGGTCAGCATAAATTCCGTTTTCAATCGGCTCTAATCCGAAATATGGTCCCGCACCGCCATTTCCAATTTGTTTAATAAATTCTCTATATCCAGTTGGTAGAGTAATTTTATGCTCTTTCTCAAAGTTAGTTAGTTCTCTTTCAGATTTTATTTTATTCAGCTTGTATTTATGTTTTTCAGCGCCAAATGCGTGCAAACTTCTATCCAGCTTTTTCAATCGGTCGAGTTTCTCTTTAATTTGGTTTAATTGATCTGTCATTTGCGCTTTGTCGAATTGCTGGTAACGTGTTTGTGTATGGTTAGTTGCGTAAGCAACTAAGATAGCAAAAGGGGACGGAACTGAGGAATATTCGGAGAATATTCCGATTAGCACATACGATACTCAAGCAATTAATTATACACGTTGTTGTCACACGTTTTTATTCATCAGGTAATAAATCAGATGTAAATCCGCTGTCTTTTCCCCATTCTTTAATTTGTTTCATTTTCTTTGTTTCCAAGAATTCTCTTGTCCAAGGATTAAATGAATAAACATTGAACTTGTAAGTTATTCTCGAACGACCTTCTTTTTTAATTTCGTCTATTTGGTCTATTAATTCGGTAATATGATATTTAAACTGTCCATCATAAAAAGTTGCTTTATTAAACCTTTCCCATTTTAAAAATTCGGAAACATTTTCTCCTTTCAATCCGTGTTTTTTTGCAACTGAAATAGCTTTCGTTTTGTCAATTTCAAAAGTTCTGTTTTTTGAGTTTAGTTTTTCAAATCCGTTGTTGTTAAATCTATCGTGACTCGGAATGTAGTTGCCTTTTTCGTCAAGACTAATTCCAATCATTTCGCTTTGCCAATCCGAGTTCTTAAGTCTGACTTGATATCTAAAAAGAAATTCAGTAGGTTTTCTTTTCATAGATTCTGTCCAACTACCTACATAACCATCTTTATCATAAGCGTAACAGTTAAAATCAAAACGTACTTGGTTATCAAAAAACTCTTGACCATAATTAGAAATAATCAAGCTGTCAGCCGTTTTTTTCATTCCTTCAAGTATTTCGTGATGTGGAAATAGTTTTTTGTTAACTTCACAAATTGCATTGTCATAATCTCGAGTGAATAATAACTGTTTATTGAAGTTATACTCTTTCCAAATTCCGATTCTCTTTCCGCTTTTTTTTGTCCAACCTTCTGTATTTAATCTTGTAGTATCTTTTATAAAATGTACACTTCTCCAAACAGAATCCTTGTTTTTGAAGCTTTCTTCATAAATGTGATAAACAGAATTTCTAATAATTTCAATTTCTGACGAATCTGTGGAAATGTTTTCACGACTAAACTGTCCAAAGACAGATAGTCCTGAAATGAGAGTGAAAAATGTAAGCAGAAATTTAATGTTCATCGGGTTTTTCTCAAATGTGTGGCAACAATATATATGTGTCGTAGCAGGGCAAAATGTTACCTAGCTTTTCGGTTTTTCTGAGCATTGATTGCTAACTTTTCTTTTTCTTTTAGCAAACATTGCACCATCATAAATATACAAGAACCATTCGATTTATCACTTAGCTGCTATGAATACATATATATTGTTGTAGCACGTTTTTATTTACGTAACACTAAAAATATTTATCAATCCTCCAATCGTTATTAAAAAGAACATTGTCAAGTAACTTCGTTTGTTGGATGTTTTTCCGGACATTAATTTTATTCCAAAGTATAGATTTATAATACTTAAAATAACATTTGAAAATATGACCCAATTCGGATACATAAATGCAAAAAGTATATCTGTATAATGATATTTGTAATAGAGTTCAATCATTTGATATATCCAGACAACAGATAATATTATTTGAATTAAGCCTAAAACATTATTAATTTTCCTTTTCATTTTTAGAAATCAATTCATAATAGTTTAGTAAGTCATTAATCATTGTCGCCTCAATTCCGCTACAATAACTGTGTTGATAGTCAACAGAATTGAATAATGAACCTATTCTGATATATTCACTAGAAGTACAACCTCCATAATTTTCTTTCCCGATTTTTGTTTTCAGATAGTTTTTAAGTGAGTCCATTTTAATTTTTGAAACTAAATGGCTTTTTCCTGTTCTTTTTGATTTTAATAAGAATCCATTGTTTTTAACAGTAACATTAAAATGTTCTTCACTTCCTCCAAAACATCCCCAATTCTGAATTTCAATATCAAAGTCCGACATAGCAAAAACTTTCTCCAAAGTTTCTGGATTGTTTTTTATTCTTGGTTTACAAGAATAAATCAGTCCAATTATTAATATCAAAATGAGTTTTTTCATATGTGCTACAACGTTAAAAATATGTGTCGTAGCTGTGCAAAATGTTACCTTACTTTTTAATTTTTCTGCGCATTGGTTGCTAACTTTTCCTTTCTGCAAGCATTGCGCCTTATCAAAAATACAACAACCATTTGATTGATCACTTAGCTGCTATGTTTTATACACCGTGTTACCTACAGTTAATATTCATGATTACTTTCATATTCTAATTTCCATTCTTCATTTGTAATTTCATAAATCATTGTAAAATTTGCTCCTTCGCCTTTTATTTCAAATTCAATTTCTATACTATCTTTATTTTGATTTATTTCAACAAATTCAATGTAGAATTTAGGTAAATCATTTTGTTGAAATTCTACGGTCTTATTTCCAATTTTTAAATCGGGGAAATTTGATTGATTTAATCCAAAATAAGGTTTAAAAATTAGTTTTCTCTCGGGTAATTCATCAAAATGGAGATAGTTAACGACTTTGGGATTGGTAAATGCAGAATTTAAAACGGTTTTTAAATCTGATATAATTTTAGGATTATCAGTTTTTGTTTGAGGAAATTTAAAATTCCGTTTCTTAGAATTTAGAAATTCACTATTTCTCGACTTGCAATAATCATATCTCATACGCAAATCAATTATACAAGAATCTTTATCAATCAGCATTCTTCTTCTAACGTCCAAAGTACCTTTTCCTGTTTTCTTTGCTTTCAAATAAACTGTGTCTCCTTTGATTTCATATTTTCCTTTAGTATTTGTAAATCCAAAATGACCAGTTGTCACATATTCAAAATTTCCATTGCCATCAAAAATATAACTCCATTTTGTCGAAGCCCAATATCCAGAATAATTTCCTTTCAGATTCTGTCCAAATACGAATGAACTTAATATTAGAAAAAATATTAATATGGTGGTGTTTTTCATAATTGTAGGTAACGTTTAATATATGTGTCGTAGCAGAGCAAAATGTTACCAAGCCACCGATATTTTCTGCGTAGATTTTATACATTTATAGAGTTTTAAAATCACTGCGCCATCATAAATATACAAGAACCAATCGATTAATCACTAATCAGCTATGATCACATATATGTTGTTGTAACACGTTTTTATTCCGACATTTTTTCGTCCGTCCGTTTTACCTCGACTGTTTTTTGATTGTAATTGTAGATAGCAAGTCCAGCTGAGAATATTAATACATTCAAGATCAACTTCCCTATTCCGTCCGTTATATCATCTCCAATAAATAATTTTATTAGCTTTCCAAGAATTACAAGTCCGCCTCCCAGCATTAGTATTACGGCCGAGACATTAATTCCCATTTTAGCATGCTTATGTCTCATCAAAACTAAGACTAGAACTATTATTTGAATTAAAGTAGGAATGAGCGCAATCAAACTTTTAGAAATCAAAAATGTGTATAGATTCCAGCAAATTAAAAGTCCGAGTGTAGCTATTATTAAAACTTGAAATGTTTGGTTTTTGAAAAATGTTTTTTCCATTGGTTGGTTTTGGTAAATGTGTTACAACGTGTTTGTGTATGGTTAGGACTAAGTTAGTAAACAAAAACGAACCAGAGGAAAATCCGTAGGATTTTCCGAGTACACACAGAACAAGCAATTAAATATACACGTTGTTGTGTACAGTGCTTTTTATTCTAATTTTCAATTATTTCCTTTGTTTTAATATATTCAAAGTCATTTCCACCTAAATAGTTTATTGTTCCCAAATAGACAGAACAGTTCAAGGTTAAATGGATTTGATTTGCTATTTCTTCTAAAAGTCCGTCAGAGGGTTCGATATTCTCATACATTAACATTATTGAAATCGGTTCTTTTAAATTTTCTTTTTTTTGTTCAACACTCCCTTCTTTAAAATCACTCCAATAAGAATGTTTTCTAGAAATATTGAATTCATAGGACAAGTCAATTGAATGCGCCTCAATCCATTCAAAAACATTTTCATAATCGTATTGAAATTCCTCGATTAGTTTTTTATTATAAAATTCGGTTGCGATATCTTCAAGAGGTTTTTCTGAATAAAACCATAGTTTATAATTCTTTCTATTTGTTTTCATAGGGCATTGTATACAACGTTTAGTGTAAAATGCGTTTGCATCCCAAAAGGTGCATATGCATTATACAAATTGTTATGTATTTTTCATTTTTTATTTAGCGTAGAATAAATTTTCATCAATTTATCCAAGTCATTTTTAGTTGTTGCATTTCCAAAAGCATGAATCTTTTCGTTCCAAATTTCATTACTTTCATTGATTATAATAGATTGCATTGAAAATTCACCATTACAATCATAAATTCTCCATTTTCTTTGCTTATTAAAAACTTCACTTTCCGAAAATTCTGTTTTACAGTCATCATTATCTGGTGCAAATTCACTCGGATGATAACCAAGATAAAAACCGCCTGAGAGATTTTGTACGCTATTTGTATCTATATGCTTGAAATGGTACACTTTAAAGTCAGGACCCAAATTTTCCTCAATCTTGTAATTCGTTGGTAAGGAAATGTACAAGTTACTCCCCCCGATTTTGGTTTCAATTAAGTTTTTTTTAAATAAATCAATAACAGGATCAGAATTAGGCTTGCTCTTCGATTCCTTTTTATTACAAGAGTATAATAAAACTACAGTCAAAAACATAGAGAGTAATACTTTTTTTTCATTCATATTTTGAAAACTCATTTTAATTATACACAACGCCAAATATATGAATCGGAGCAAGGCAAGTATACCTTAACCAATCGATCTATCTGCGCATTTTTATTTCTTGTTTAATTTATAAAAATTTAGCGCCACCACAAAAAGGAAATAACCTTTCGATCTAGCACTAAAACTTTGCTCTGATTTCATATATAATGTTAGACACAGGCTATTTTTCCCATATCTTCCGTATTAATTTGATTATTGGTAGTTTGCCAGGAGAGTTTTTTTTCTCTTCCTTAGGCTCATCACTTATGGTAACTTTTTTGTAATTTTTCTCAATATAATCCCATTCATCCATATCAGGTTGTTTTAGGTCTGATCCACCTCTATGAGGATGTTGAACATAATCTTCAGGAGGTTTTGGTAAACTTTTTTTGCAAGAATCTGAACAAACATTTACTAACAAAGGAACTATATCGGTAGCTACACCTAATGTTATCCAATATTGACTATTGTCGATAAAAGACATTTCTCTTTTACAAATACTACAATTAATTATATCAGAAGTGTATTTTACAGGATTATGATTTAATCTAGGGAATCCCTTTCTGTTTTTATAGTTCCCGTATAATGCTCTAGTACTTATTCTGCTGTCTTTTAGGTTTTTACAATTAGTTATTTCATAAGGAAGCCAATTTAAATCGTAAGAACCGTAAGGGTCAAAATATTCAAGAGATTCCATTTCTCCAATTTCAGGAGGTATTCTTTTTAAGTTACTTCCATAAAGCCCGATTTTTTTCACTCTTTTGAGTTTGGATATAGATTTTGGAAGGGTATATATTTGAGAGAATAATTCATCACCTAGATACTCTTTGGGAACAAATTCATCAGATCCGTTTTTAGCTATCAGTTCAACATATTCACATAATTTTTGCCAAGCGACAGAATCTCTATTTTGAAAATTGTTTGGAATTTTTGAGATTGTATTAGTCATATTATTTGTGCTTGTGTCTAACGTTAAGTATATGAAGCGTAACATCCCGTAGGGTGTTATGATTTCATATACAGTGTTAGGTGCTTTTTATTTTATTTTTCACTAATTCCGCCGCAGTTTTGGCAAAGGATTTAGTAATTAGTTTCAATTCCTTCTTTTCTAATTCATTAGTTATTTGGTTATAGTCTTTTAAAAAATCCTCGACTACATCTTTATTAAACATACCCAATACTCTTCCGAAATCCTTTTGAGAAATTTCTCCAATTTTACTCACAACATTATTCAATCTATTTTCAGTCACATATGTAAGAATAGCTTCTTGAAGTTTAATTACTTTATCAGAAAGTTCATCTTCCAATTTTATAGATTTATGATACTTTTTATTTTCAGACCATTTCTCATTTTTGTTCTTAAGAATAACTCGGACACCATTATTAAAGTGTCGTGTCTTTGATGGTTTAATAACCACTCCTTCCACAACATTTGGAGTTAAATCAGGAAGGTTAAGTTCTTTTGGCAGAGTTGAATTAAAATCATTTGGATAATCTAGACATTCTTTTAAATCTCCTCTGAAAATTGTTTTAGCGTGAAGTATTTTTTGTTTTTCAAAATGACTATTCACTACATCAACATCTAAATATGTTTCTGAATTGATTAAAATATCAAAAGCATAGAAGTGATTTTTAGGGCTATAAAAAATTCCTTTTTGAACCATTATTGCTTTTCTATCAATTTCAACTTCTTTGTGAGGATAATCACCTCCAATAATTTCTCCGAAAATTGTTAGTTGCTTTAAATTCTCAATTTCATTTTTTAAATCTGACCAAATGTTTTTAAGCTTTGGTTTTAACTCCTTTAGAATTAAATCGTGATTGAAAAATTTTTCTTCATTAGTAATTTGGTCAGTTCTTTTTGCAGAAAAATAATCATCACCATTCGTCGACCAATAACTTAGATTCGCTCCATGTACCTTTTCTTGAACAATAAATTCATCATTCCAAAATTCATGACCCTTTATTCTGTCAATAAATTCGTCGCGGTAAGTGTTTTCTATAGAAGTGTATTTTTTGAACATTTCCTTTTTTCTAATTGCACCTAACGGCTCGGCTATGGTTAGTGCGGAAATTAAAAGTAACGAACTTTCGATTAAGCACTTAGCCAAAACTTTTTATTTTGTTTTATCTTTTTTGTTCTAAAGCCAAATCAAAAGATTTGGCGGACTTTATAAAAATACACTAAACTTTGGATTAAGAATCAACCCCCGTATTAATTATAGCCTATGTTAGCAACTTTAATTTATATTCAATTCAGTCGAAATATTAACTTCTTTCTTTGAATTTTTATCTTTCAGTTTTGCAGTCAATCTGCAAGGGTTATTTATCTCTCCTTTTGTAAAAGTAAGTTTAGCGGTTACTTGACTTTTCAAATCTTTAGGATTTACTCCGACGTCTTCATAAGCACTTAAAAGATTTGAATTCGAAAGTATTTTGTTTCCATTGTTATCGGTTAAGTCAACTGAGAAAATTGGAAAAACCTTATCATCGGTTAATTCTAAACCTTCAATGTCATTAAGTATCAAAATAAAAAGATGTTCAGAACTTATATTACTTTTAAAAACAGGTTGTTTTAGAGTTTCATTCCATAAATAAATAGTTGAATATTCAATTCCATTGCTTTTCACATCTAATAAGTCGTTTTCCTTAACAGTAAATGGCAGTTCATAATTAAATGTTCCGTCTCCTTTTTTATCGGTAATCTCAACGAGCACTTTATACTTTTCATCATTTTGATTTGGTAAAGCAGAAATAAAATTCGCTTGTAATTGAAGAGGCGAAAGATCAGTTCCGTTATTTAAGCTTTTCAGTAGGTTTTGATTAGAGAAAACCGTGTCTTTATCATTTTTGACAATGTACATTGATAATTCTGGATAGGTTTTTCCATTGGAATGGGTTAATCCAGAAACATTGTTAAATATCAGGTTTACGTCTTCGCCAAAAACAAATTTATTTCTATTGTCGGTTTCTCCGTTAACCTCTATTGCAATATCATCAACTCCAATTCCATCACCTCTGGAATATGCTCCTGTAGTCAAATCTTTGTTTACTGATTGATTAAATTGACAAGAACTAAATGTTACAATTACTATTAATAGAATAAGTATTCTAATTTTCTGCATTTGGTTTTTCATTATTGTTGCTAACGTTTAGCTATGCGTAGTGCGGGAGCAAAAAATCACAGGTTTTCGATCTAGCACTTAGCCAAAGTTTATGTTTTGTTTTTATCTTTTCTAAAATACTAAATTTAAATCTTTGGCGACATACCAAATAAGCAACAATCTTTGAATTAAACCAAAACCCCGCATTATCGTATAGGTGTTGTTAGGCAACGTTAATAACCGAGTATTTCTTTTCGTTCAGGGCAATCCTCAGTTTTACATAAAATTTTGCCATCGTGATTCTTACTCTTATCATAAACTTTTAGAATGTTGAACAACTTATGTTTTATATAATCGTATTCAAATGTTTTTTCGTTAAAGATAGAGTCAATTTCTTGTGATTTAAAAAAATCTTCGTGATTTCCATTATTCTGTTTCATATAATTTGTCAACCTGCCAAAGATTGAGTTTTCAAAATCTTTATGACTCCTGATTACTAAAGGACAATCTAAAACTCCTTCGAATTCTAAACCATTTATACTATCGAGAAAGGAATATTGATTTTCCAAATAGATGTAATCATAATTATTATCAGATAATTCAAAGAAAAAATCCTTATAACTCTTGCCAGTTGAGTCTTTTAATAATCTGCTTTTTATAAGTTCGTTTTCAAATCCTTTTATATAACGTCTGATAGATTTTCCGTCAACAGTCACATTTTCAGAATAGCATTTATTATAAATGTCAGATATTTTCTCGTTTTGACAACTAAAAAGTAAGATTGAAATTAATGATATTATCAAGTATGATTCTTTTTTCATAATGTTGCCTAACAACAGAATATACGACATATGTCCTATATATTCTATTTATTATATTCCCACTTTGGGGATATTTATGTTTTTTGATCTATAATTTACAAAAATAAAGTCTTTATTCTCTGTTTTGGTACTATTGCTATAAAATGTGATGAAATCAATTGTTTTTGTGACGATTTTGTAAGATATATTTTTACTCATCTAATGGATTTTTGATGGCTTTGAATTTGTTTATAGATACTTGAGTATAAATTTCTGTAGTTCTTGTGCTACTATGTCCTAATAAAGTTTGGATATATCTTAGATCGGTTCCACTTTCTAATAGATGGGTGGCAAACGAATGTCTGAGTATATGTGGAGTGACCTTTCTTTTGATATATGCTTTTGTTGCTGCTCTGTTTACAATTGCCCCTACACTTTTTCCTGAATATTTCATCCCATTTGGGGATTCAAATAAGTATTCTTTGGGTTTCCATTGTCTATAATAGATTCTTAAATCTTTTACTACCTTTTCTGATAGTAAGGAATATCGATCTTTATTGTTTTTTGCATTCCTAATGTGAATCAGCATTCGTTTGCTATCTATATCAGTTAGTTTTAGATCTAATAATTCGCTTCTGCGTAATCCAGAAGAATATAATAGACTTACTATGCAACGATGTTTTATGTTATTGGTATTGGCAATTATAGAACGTATTTCTTCTTTTGATAACACTTGTGGGAGTTTCTGTTCTTTTCTGGGCCTTTCGATACTATAAAACCTGTTAGGCATTCCCATGACCACCTCATAATAGAACTTAATACTATTAATGGCCTGGTTAATATAACTATTAGATTTGTTTTGACTAATGAGATGCTGTAAATAGCTTCGGATTTCCTCCTCTGACAAGGCCACAATATCATTATCACAATAGTGATTAATGAATTTTTCAAATTGTATTATATAGGTTTTACAGGTATTTAAGGCATATCGTTTGAGTTCTAATTTTCTCAGGTATTCTTCAGGAACATACTTGTAAGAAGTCGTTTTACTTCGGTTTCGATACCAGTTAATATCCACAGGTTGATTGTCACGTATTGGCTTTTCTTTAAAAAAAGAATTACCGTTTATCCACGCTACTCCTCTAAATTTTTCAAAAACTTCGGCGAGATTTTCTTTAGTGTTTGCAATATATACCATCGAAAACCCCTTACTCCATTTAGGGTTTGGAAGTTCCTTTATCAATGCCTGGATCACCTTATCAGGATAAAACTGTAACCCAATCATCTTTTGATTGCCAATCAATAAGTGTTTTAATGTGATATGTTTAGTAAGGTTCATTGTACAAAAATGCGGTATTTAAAAATCATAGTAGTATTTTAGTCGAATAACATTCGAATAGGATTCGACTACTATTCGATTCATTAGAAATTATGAATATATGTCCACATTGTAAAGCCGAAATTATAGGTAGATCCGATAAGAAATATTGTTCTATCCATTGTAAATCTGCACATCAATATCAAAAACGTAAATCAGAAGAAGCTTTATATTACACTATTGACAAAAAGTTAAAAACTAATCGTAAGCTCTTAAAAGCCTATAACAAATCCGGGATGTCTACTGTACGTAAAGAAAAGCTACTATCTGAGGGATTTGACCCTACTTATTTTACTCATTATTGGAAAAACAAAAAAGGGCAGATCTATTTGTTTTGTTATGAATATGGATTCCTGGATCTTAAGGAAAACCAGAAAAGAAAGTATCTTTTGGTAAAATGGCAGGATTATATGAACAGTTAGCCATTTTGCTTTGTAATACCTCCCAATCACTAGGTAACAACACATATAATTTATTTACCTCATATTCCTGTATATTCTATAATACCTGTTCAATTTTAGAATATTAACGTGAATAATCGATAAGAAATTTTCGTCTGTTTGAGTGCCAAATCTCTGATTTGGTAAATTGAAAACAAGAAAATTTATAGGCAAACAGTACTTCTCGATACTAAATTCTTACAGAATTTCACTCGAAGTAACGTATCTGTTCTTAAATAGTATTCATATAATATTAAATAAAAAGATGTTGTTTTATTGAGTGAATTTAAGCTGAAAACAGAGTTTCTTTCGAGCTGAAAACTCCCTGAAAAATCATTCTATTTCAATCAATTTCCGATATAAAAAAGAGCATAAATTAATCTGTTTTTTAAAGGATATTTTAAGGTGTTTTGCTTCAAAACGGTGTTTTTGAGTCGTATTTTTGGTTGTCTAGAGCAAAAAAAGCTGTAATTGTTTTGCAAAAAATAGTATTAATTTTATCTATACTTATCATTCAACCCTATACCATCTAGTATCATTGGGCTTATTTTTTCTAATCTTGTTATACGTGTAGCTTCTCGTTTTGCTGCAGCTATATATTCTGAATATTCTCTTTGTTTGAAAGGAGTTAACTGTTCAAAAGATTTTTTTAAATTATTATTAGCGTCGAGTGCCATTAATAATTCAGAAGGAATTTTAATTGTTTTTGATCTTTCTGGTTTGATTTCTTTACCTTCTTTTTGGTTTTGGATAGCTTCTTTTATATAGTGAAGCGCTAAATCTTTATCAATATCTTCTACGGCATTAAATCTCCATTGTCGTAAGCCTTTGGTTTTTCCTTCTTGAGCATTCAACAACTTCTTTGCCTTATCTTCTAAAAATACACCTTGATAAAACCATATTCCTACATACGACTTAAATGCTCCTATTCCTATCACATTTTTATCATTAACTGTATATACCGGTACTCCCCATTTTATCGTTTCTTTCATTTCGGTAGTGAGTAGTATTGACCTTAAGATTTCCAGAGCTTCTTTCCACTCCTGATTCTTTGAAATAAATTCCTCAACTGATTTATTTTTTTGCATAGCTCGAGATATTAAATTTATAAGTTTTCAGAAAATTATCAAATTATAGACATATTATTCCTTTTCTTATACTCTTTCCAGTCCAAGATATGGTTTCTCTGGTAACACAATTTCTATTTCTTCACCAACAGATATTTCTCCGCCCTCTACCACTACTCCCATAACACCAGCTTTTCTTATTAAATTTCCATTCTCATCATGGTCCAAAACAGCTTTCATTAACCCCTCTTTTATCGAATTTAATTGATTACAAGGATTTCTTAAACCGGTTATTTTAATTTTCGCTTTTTGACCAAGTTTCAAAATAGTATACCTCGGAAGATTTAACAAATCTATCCCAACAGTAGTAATATTCTCTCCCATTTCTCCATTCTTAATATAAAATCCTTTCTCATTCAATTCTTCAAACAGCTCAAAATGAATTAAATGTACTTGCCTTAAATTGGGTTGAGTTGGATCTTTTACTACTCTGGATCTATGTTTTACTGTTTTTCCCATATGGGCATCTCCTTTAACACCCAATCCTTTGATAAGCGTTATATGCTCGCAACTAAATTTATTAAAGGTATGAGATTGACTCTTGCTTACACCTATTATTTTTGGCTTCTTCATTTAGTATATAATACGCTAGTATTCTTATTTTCTTTTCAACGTAGAAAAAGCTAAAACATCTTTTCCATCTATAATATAATAGCTAAAACTAATATGATTTTCATCCACTTTGGTTATAATTACCGTTCCTTCTTTTATACAGGTATTGGTATTCTCTAAAATTAATTCATTAAAGGTAGCACGATTATATGAATACTCGACCAGTTCCCATCGCCCAGAACATTCTAAACTTGGATATTTTATCTCAAATGATTGTTGGTAGATATCAATCTCTAAATTAATAGACCAGGTATTATTGTCTTCTAAATCTAATTGACACCCCACTCCTTCCCATTGGCCGTTGAGCCATATGATATCATCGGTTTTACATCCTGCTAAAATTAAGGCAATAAAAAAGAACAGTACATTCTTGGATTTCATTCTATTTTCATATTAAAATTCTAAATATTTTATCAAATCTAAAGAAATTTTAATCATGATTGCCACACCAAACATCTTTGTATCTATATCTCTTTTTTGATTATGTAAACCTTATAGATTTTGAGGCTACAATTTCTATATTTTAGAGCATTCTACAAAGAAATATTTATGTTTTTGGCTTCTTTAGAATCCCACTCAAAGCTTATTTTCAGCTTTTTACCTTCTTCATCCCAATCAAACGAAGGAGAGATACCACTTATTGTTACAGATTTTGGAGAAGCCTGAATATTATGAATAATCAACGTAATTTTTCTATCACTATATGCATATTTAGTTCCTTTTTCTACTGTTAGTGCTATTGATAGTTTTTTATTGCTTAGTGCACTATCAAATTTTAATATTTCGTATTTTCCTTTTTCAAAAGCATTTGGTGTTTTACCATCGTCATCATATACCTTACCAGAACTATTTTTTATAGTATTATCATGATAGTAATGCAGCATTATATCTTTGGTCGAATACATTTTGGTTGTTTGTACTGGGTGTACCATAGGAATAAATGCTCCTGCTTTTACAAATACAGGAATGTGATCTTCTACTATTTCAACCGTTTTAAATGTTCCTCCTTCAAATTTCTGTCCCGTGAAGAAATCATACCAATTCGTTCCTTTTGGAAACGGAATATCCATAGATGCAATACCAGGTTGTATTACGGGTGACACCAGAAAATCATCACCCCACATGTAGGTAAAACTTATTTCGGATAATTCTTTATTATCTGTGTTTTCAAAAAATAAAGGCCGCATCAATGGTATACCAGTTTGATTATTATCAAAAGCAATGGTATAATTATAAGGCAATAGACTATATCTAAGTTCGATACTTTTCTTGGCTAAGGTTTTTGTTTTTGTATCATGAAAAACGGGTTCTGGAGCAATATGCTCCTGAGCATGTGGTCTAAATATGGGTTGAAACACCCCATATTGCAACCAGCGGGTATATAACTCGGGATCAAATGTTTCTCCGCCAGCAAACCCTCCCAAGTCAGAATGCATATAGCCCAATCCTTGCATTCCCATTTGTAATGCTATTTCGGTTTGAGATTGCAATCCTCCCCAACTTCTGCTTACATCACCAGACCAGGGGATCATTCCAAATCGTTGGGATCCCGAATATCCTGCTCGCATCAATATAAATGGGCGTTGCTCTGGGAAATCTTTTTGATACCCTTCTTGTACCAATCGTGCCCAATCATGACCATAAATATTATGAACCTCATCTGCACTTCCTGTAGCGTGCTGTAATTCTGAAGGATGTACTTCGGGTTCTCCCAAATCACCCCACCAACCTGCTACTCCATACTCCCGAGTATATTTGGCATAAATATCCCAAAACCATTCTTTTCCTCTAGGATTATAAATATCAATAATCCCAGTATTTCCAAAATAAAAATCGTACTTAAATGGGTTTCCTTGCATATCTTTCCCCAGGACTCCTCTCTTTACGGTTTCTTCCCACTTTTTTGAAGTCGTTAGTACAAAAGGTTCTGTAATCAATATTGTTTTGATTCCCTGATCTTTAAAATCATTGATCATCTGTTTTGGATTTGGAAATGAGTCTTTCAAAAACTCAAAGTTTCCCATATGTCCTTTGATCTCTTTTCCAAACCAATAAATATCCAGAATTACTGCATCCAATGGGATACTATCTGCTTTAAACCGGGCAATCGTTTCTTTAGTTTCTTTTTCAGAATGATATCCAAAACGACTGGCAAAATTTCCAAATGCCCAACGCGGGGGTAATGGCTGTTTTCCTGTAAGATTGGTATATTGATCTATCAGATCTTTCCAATTATCTCCTGCAACTACCTGGTATGTTTTTCTTCCGTTAATCGTTTCATATTGCAACGTGTTATCTTTTTTACTATCGATATCCAAAAATCCAATCGGGGCATTATCAAAATGAACAGCATATAACTTAGAGGAAAGTACCAAAGGCATTGTAAAATTCATTAACTCAGAATAGTTTTCATATCCATAATGTGCTCTATTGTATAACTGAAGCTTTTTACCTCTGCGATTCATCCCCACCACTCGAGAACCAGCCCCATAAATTACTTCGCTTTTATCCAGGTTAAAATCCAAAATTTCTGTAGAGTCTGTCTTTATATATCCCTTCTTTTCAGAAATCAATTTTTTTCCTTTATACGTATATGAAATATGAAAAGGCTCTTTGGTAATATGTACATCAATACCCCTGGTATCTATAGTTAATACACTATCGTTTTCTCGTATCTGTACTTTTGTGGTCACCAGGTCTAAGATTACGGCATGAGACTGTGGATCAAAAGTCTCCCCTATTGGTACAAATGAGGTTTCTATAATTTTATCAGAATAGGGTTTAATTATGTATTTTCCGTTATCCTTAAAAACCTCGATATGGGTATCTTTATTTTTAAAACCTTGATATGGTCCTTCATATTTCTTTTTACAAGAAATTGTCGTGAGTATAAGGGTTACAAATACTAAAAAAAGAGTAAACTTAGAATTCATATTCAACATATATTTTTATCAATAGATAGTACTCAAATATAACGGAATCCCCATAGAATAAAGGTATAACAGCAGCTACATCAGAAGAATTATTGATTTTTTAGTAAAACTCGATTTACGTAATAAGAATCTCAAAAAATCACTACAACGTTTTCGTAAGAATTTCTGGTGCAAACCAGGCATCAAAATGTGTTTATCATAAAGTGCTGCATATGGGGTAACAAAACTTTGTTGAAGCTGATATAGAAGTAGAAATGCAAAAAGGAGGAACCGAAAATCCTAAAAAAAGAGTAGGAAAATCAAATACTCATTATTATGAAAATTAAAACCTGTAAAAATGTAAATTACTCAATTCTAATCTTGTTTATTGGAGCGTTCCTTTTCTCATCCTGTGAGAAAGAAGAAGTTGTATCTTCAGAAAAAGAAAATACAATCCTTAAAAATTCAGATAGCAAAAATCTGAAACGAGAAACTATCGGGGTTTCTACATGTGCATCTTTTGACAGATCATCTTGTAGTGATGATCTGGTTCTGGATGTAGATGAATGTAATTTTATTTCGGGATCCGGAAGAGATATGCCTCATCAATATATCATTGATGATCTACTCAATAACTGCCGTACCGAAGAACTCCCATCTAATTGTACCTGGTGGAGAGGAAATATAACCCAAACCCGTATCATAAAATTGTATTTAAACAATTGTTGTAATTCTGCTGATGTTTTTAATAGCAGATTAGACGGTTGGATGGATTTGGCTATTGACAATAAGCCAAATTCTTCATTCCTGGTCACTAACTATGAGCGATTACCCGGTGGGATTATGCATAATTCACCTTTTGGGCCTTACGAAATTAGGATTAGAGTTACATATCGTAAAAAAATATGTAGCATAAGTTCACTACCAGATGGTATTAGAAAATAAATATCAGTAGTATATATAAAACGGGCCATTTACCAGTGTAGATGGCCTTGTTTTATTGTTTAGTTTACAAAAAAAAGAGCTTTTAATTACATTAAATTCAGAAGAGAACTAATGGTATCAAATAGATAACAGACATAATCATTTATTTAAGAATGATAAACAATCAGGTAATATACGCGATGTAAATTTAGGGTGTCATTAACCAAGCAAATCTTAAATGTACAACACGCCATGAAACGTCATTACTTAATCATTTCTAAAATAAAATACTGTATACTTTTAAGTATATTATGTATGGGGCTATTTACATTACAAGCTCAAAAATTGACCTCAAAAGATAAGTCTTTAGAGAAATCTAAATTCGATCTTCCTACCGATAACCATTTTAATAGAAAAACATACCTAAAAGGAACTGGTAAGTCCTTCATTAACTTTGGAGATATTTTGATATCCAGAGCAGTTTTACCAGCTGCTAGTTTCTCCAATGGGCCCACCTCAGGACAGTACATCAACCAGGGATTAATCAATCAACAGCCAGTTCCTTTTTATAATAAACAGCCTATACAAGGGTTTTCTGCAATTTTAAATAATTACGATAGAACTTTTACCGTATTATCTGATAATGGTTTTGGAAGTATCGAAAACTCATCAGATTATAACCTTCGCCTGTATAAGATTAAACCTAATTTTAAAAGTATTATTGGTTGGGGTAATGGATCTATTGATATACTAAGTTATATCGAATTGCGAGATCCTAATGGTTTGATTCCTTTTGCCATAACAAATCATTTTAGTGATTCGAGAGTTCTTACCGGGGCAGATTTTGATATAGAATCTATACAAAGAACTTCTAATGGGGAGTATTGGATTGGTGATGAATTTGGACCTTTTCTGTTACATTTTGATAAAAATGGAGTTTTATTAGATCCTCCAATCCCATTACCTGATTTTGATACTCCAGGAAAAGAACTTCGCGCACCGCAAAATCCATATAGTGAAGAATATAGTGCCTTGCGAATAATGAACGCCATGCGATCACATGCAAAGGCTTATGGAAGTAAATCTCCTGTAATGTCTCCATGGTACGTAATGCTTGATGATCAAAACACCAATACAGTGGTAGGAAGTAGAAAAAACCCTCCTTCTACCCTTACCAATGCATCAAGCGAATTATTTAATGTCTCTTCTTTAAATCGTGCAGGTCATCAAGTCGTTGCATATACGGTAAATGATCTTGAGAACATCAACCTACTTTTGGATCTTGGTGTACAGGGAATTATCTCTGATCGCCCTGATGTACTATTAGAAGCTCTTCAAAATTTTGATAACAATAAAGATGGTCAACCCGATTTTATGACTGCTGAAGGATTGATCGATATCAATTTATTTGATGCACAAGGTCATAGAGGTTCGCGAAACTTACGTCCAGAGAATACATTACCCGCTATAGAAGCTGCATTAGATTTTCTGATGCCAACCATAGAAACTGATTGCGGTATTACTCTTGATGGTGTTCCTGTTTTGGATCATGATCCGCATATCGAAGCTGCAAAAACACGTAAAGCAGATGGTACTACTTATGAGTATAAAGATGAAGTTCTAGTTAAAGATCTTTCTTTAGATCAAATTCAAAATACATTTATTGCCGATAAAATCTTAAAAGGAAGGCCTTCTCAAACCAATGATCTGTCTTTATCACCTGTTGCTGTTGCTTTTGCAAACCAAAACAAGTTTATAGATCCATATATTATGCCTTCCTTACAACAGGTATTCGATTTTGTAAATTTTTATGTTTCATATTACCAAAACGGACCTGGGGCTTCAGATCCCGAGGCAGTGAAACGTTGGAAGAATGCATCCAAGGTTCGTTTTAATATTGAAACCAAAATTAATCCAAAGACAGATGTCGATGATCGTGGTGATATCTTTGCTAACAGAACAGTAGACCCAAAAACTTTTACAACAGCATTAGCCGATGTAATTATTGCAAATCATCTTACAGATCGGGCAGATATTCAAAGTTTTGATTTCAGAACACTCCTTATTGCTCATAAACAATATCCAGAGATAAGAACTGTATGTTTATTTGGTGACTTTCCCAAAGTTGGTAATACGGGAGACGGAACTAATTTACAAGATCAAAACGGGCAAAATACACCTTGGCTAGCAGGACTATATTGGCCCTATAGAAATACAAAATTAGACACTCCTTTTCGGGTAAAAAGTAGTGGAGGTTTTGAAGGGATGGCACTAAGTACTAATAAAAAGACACTATTACCTTTATTAGAAAAACCTCTTGAAGGCTCTGAAAACAATAATTTGTTGATTCACGAATTTGATTTAGAAAGTAAATCATATACAGGTAAAAAATTCGAATACCCCCTTGATAAAAAGGCCCGTGCCATAGGTGATTTTATTATGTTTAGCTCAAAAAGAGGATTAATCATAGAGCGAGATAATTCTCAGGGAGATATACATGGTTATAAGGCAATCTATGAGGTTGAATTAGATAAAAACGAAACATTGATAGAAAAACGACTAAATGTTGATCTTCTTAAAATCAATGATATTCGTAGAATATCTGAGCCGGGATTAGAGGGCGATATAGGAATAGGAAAAGATTTTGCATTTCCATTTGTAACCATAGAAAGTGTAGTGGTATTTAATCCTTTTTTAATCGGAGTCCTCAATGATAACAACTATCCATTTAGTGTAGGTCGCCATATAGGTATGGGACTCCCCGATGATAATGAGTTTATTCTTTTATGGCTAGATCAACCATTAGGAAAACAATGGGGAGAGATAAAACCCAATACAAAAAATATAGCTGCCAATACCATAAAAGTATATCCAAATACATTTAGAAACGAGGTTACTTTTTTTAATACCCTAAAAAAAGAAAACACGGTATCTATTGATATTTATGATGTACATGGTAATCTCGTTAGAAAACTAGTCGATCAACAACAAAATGAAGAAGGCTTTACATATATCTGGAATGGTACATCAAAAAATGGGTATGAGGTTTCTAAAGGACTCTATATTGCCGTAATCGAGATTAATGGTGAGTTTATCAAAAAGAAACTCTTAAAAAAATAACATCGCATAACTAACTTCATTTCACTCAATAAACCAACTAAGCAGAAAAACCACCTATACGGGTGGTTTTTTTATAGCATAATAGCCATAGTGTATTCTCTAATCTGTATGATGAACACCTTTAGACATCCAAATATTTACAAAATATAGTAGCTAGAGTATCCTCTATTATCACTGAAAACCGGGTAGTATATGTGATAACAATTATAAATATTTGCACTCAAATTGTAATACTATTTGGAATTCGAACCATACCCCTATTAAAAAGTAAGCTCATGAAAAATGTAAAAGTATTTGCTACCCTAATCTTAGCTGTCATTAGTATTGGATGTACTAGTGATGACGATACTCCTGTCATAGAAACTACTATTACTGTAAAAGATTTTGAAACTACTATAGACGAAAACCCAACCACCGGACAAGAACTAGGAACAATTGATGTAACTACCAACCAAGGTACATTAACCTATGCTTTTAAAAGCGAAGAGCCCGCCAACGCTTTTGATATAGATACAAAAACTGGAAAACTCACTATAAAAAATGCTACTCTATTTGATTATGAAACCAAGGTAATACTTACAGCAACAGTGCTTATAAAAAATGGAGATCTAACTAAAGAAGCGAAGGTAACCATACACCTAAACGATATAGAGGATTCGAACATTACCGTAAAAGATTTTGAAACTACTATAGACGAAAACCCAACCACCGGACAAGAACTAGGAACTATTGAGGCCACAACAGACCAGGGAGAATTAACCTATAGTTTAAAAAACGAAACTCCAGAAGGTGCTTTTGCAATAGATACCAAAACAGGAAAACTTACGGTAAAAGATGCTACCCTGTTTGATTATGAAACCAGGACATCACTTACTGCCACAGTAGTAGTAAATAACAAAGAAATTAGTAAAGAAGCTAAGACAACAATAACCTTAAACAATGTTATAGAAAATATTGTATTTGCAGATGCGAACTTTAAAAAAGCGCTACTAGAACATACCAAACCAATAATAGATGCAAATGGAGATCAGGAAATAGATACTGGAGAAGCTCTAATTGTTAAAAGATTACATCTAAATAACAAAAATATCTCTGATCTTTCTGGAATTGAATATTTTACTGCTCTAACCTATCTTACTTGTAACGAAAACCAATTAACTTCTTTAGGTATTAGTAAAAATATAAATTTGGATTTTCTAGGTTGTCGAGATAACCAAATAGCCTCTCTTGATTTAAGTAAAAATACTGCCTTAACCGGATTACAGTGTGATGAAAATATGCTTACTGCATTGGATTTGAGTAAAAATATAAACTTGAATTGGTTGACTTGTGCTCAAAATCAACTTAGTGCTTTAGATGTAAGCCATAATACTGCATTAACAACAATAGCTTGTGGTCGTAATAAATTAACCGCTCTAGATGTAAGTAATAATATTGCTTTGACAGGCCTATACTGTGAATATAATTTAATCAACACTTTAGATGTAAGTAAACAAGTTAATTTGTCAATATTAGATTATTCTAGCACTAAAATAACAACTCTAGATACAAGCAATAATATAGCCCTAACTCGTCTTTATTGTAGTAGTAATAACTTAACAAGTCTAGACATAAGCAAAAATACTGCTTTAACCCTTTTACAATGTAATAACAATAGGCTAACCTCTCTAGACTTAAGTAAAAATATTAAACTGGACAATCTTAATTGTGGTTGGAATAGAATGACTTCATTAGATTTAAGCAAAAACACTGCTCTAACACGTTTAATTTTTGAAGTCAACCCACAATTAGTTTCTTTGTATATGAAAAACGGAAATAACAATATTTTAGGAACCGTACGTCTGCAAAACAATTCTAATCTTACCTGTATTGAAGTAGATGATCCTACTGCTTCATATTTAGCAAATTGGCAAAAAGATGCAGCTGCCAGTTATTCTAGTGATTGTACTCCATAAAAAGGGTAATAAAATAATTGAATACAATTCCCTCTTGCACTACTGTAATGAGGGTTTTTTCTGCTCAATAATTTCGGTAAAAACAAGGCTTTAATAGTTTATATGTAAAGTAAAAATTAAATATTTGGTTATCCATGCAACCCTTTGTTTTCTCAATTGTCTATGAAATACAAAATCATTAGAACTACAATTATTTTTAAAAAAATCAGTCAAATCAAAAGTTATAAACAAGTTCAATATGCATCGACATTTTAAATTTAGAAACCTAAAAAAAAGGACACAGCAATTCATACTATGCTGCTTAACTATATTTTTTATAAGTACCAGCGCTGTAGCTCAGGACAACTACACCATAAGTGGTACAATAAAAGATAACAATAATGGAGAAACACTTTTTGGTGCTTCTGTTTTTTTAAAGGGTACTTCTATTGGTGTAATCACCAATGAGTATGGTTTTTATTCTATTACCGCCCCAAAAGGAAACTATACTCTTGTTGCCTCCTACGTAGGGTATACAGATATTAATAAAGAAGTACTACTCGACAAAAATCAAAAAATAGATTTTGATATTATAGAATCTTCTACAGAATTAGATGAGGTAATAATTAAAAGTGAGGAAACCGAACGTGTAAGTCTTAGGAAACCCGAAATGAGTGTATCTAAGCTAAACATCAAAACTGTAAAACAAATGCCGGTAGTATTAGGAGAAGTAGATATCATAAAATCTATTCAGATGCTACCAGGAGTGACTAAAAACGGTGAAGGCTCTAGTGGGTTTCATGTAAGAGGTGGTGCAGCAGATCAAAATTTGGTCTTACTTGATGAAGCAATAATTTATAATACTTCTCATTTATTAGGCTTCTTTTCTGTTTTTAATGCAGATGCAATTAAAGATATTAAGCTATACAAAGGTGGGATTCCTGCTCGTTTTGGAGGTAGAACTTCTTCTGTACTAGATGTTCGTCAAAAGGATGGAAATAACAAGAAATTTAGTCTTACCGGAGGGATTGGTGTAATTTCTAGCCGATTAGCCGCCGAGGGGCCTCTATTTAGTGATAAAGGTTCCTTTTTGGTTGCAGGTAGAGGTTCTTATGTAAACCTCATATTAAAAGCAGCTGGTGAAAAAAACACCGCCGGTTTTTATGATCTAAATCTTAAAACTAATTATACGCTTAGTAAAAAGAACAAACTCTATCTCTCTGGATATTTTGGTAGAGACACGTTTAAATTTGGTGAGAATTTTGGCGTAGGGTATGGAAACTTATCAGGGAATTTAAGATGGAATCATATTTTTAACGATAAATTATTCTCCAACGCGTCCTTCATATATAGTAAATATGATTATGACATCGATATTGCTATGGAGGAATTCGAATGGATTTCGTCTATTAACAACTATAATCTAAAGTATGATCTTAAATATTATGCCAGCAATAAGTTTAAATTAGATTTTGGAGTTAGCGGTATCTACTATGATTTTGATCCTGGACAAGTACAGCCCACATCAGCAAGTTCTGCAGTAAATCCTTTATCTCTGGATCGAAAAAAAGCTTTTGAGAGTGGTGTATATGTAAATGCAGAACATAAACTTACCGATAAGCTAACTGTACAATATGGTGTTAGATATAGTGCTTTTAGTCGATTAGGCGGGCAAGCTTTGAAAAATTATGCTAATGATCAACCAGTAGTATATAATAGTACATTAGGTTTTTATGAAAGAGGTATCGAAATTGGTGAAACCGATTATAAAAAAAGTGAAACGATTAAGAGTTATGGTAATTTCGAACCCAGAGCATCCCTGGCATATCAGCTAAATGATGTTTCCTCTATTAAAATGGGATATTCAAGAGCAGCGCAATATATTCATTTATTATCCAATACTACCTCTATAACGCCATTAGATGTCTGGACACCAAGTGGAAAATATATAAAACCACAATTATCAGATCAATATGCACTAGGGTATTTTAGAAACTTTAAAGATAAAATGTACTCCTTAGAAGTAGAAGCCTACTATAAAACCACTGATAATCGAATAGATTATATCGATGGATCTGATTTAATAGGAAACAATACTATTGAAACCGAAATATTAAATGGAGAATCCAGAGCATACGGACTAGAATTTTTGGCACGTAAAAATGAAGGCAAATTAACAGGATGGATTTCTTATACTTTATCAAAAGCAGAACAAAGAAGTCTTGGTAGTAATGCAGGGGGGCCAGGAATCAATAATGGAGATTGGTATAACACTGCGTATGACAGAACCCATGATTTTTCGGTAACGGGAGCCTATAAACTAAATGATAAGTGGAGTTTTGGAGCAAATCTGGTTTTTCAGACCGGAAGACCTGTAACTTATCCTAATGGTCAATATGAATATGAAGGATTATCTGTAGCTAGTTATGCCGCTAGAAATTCTGATAGACTACCATCGTATCACAGACTTGATATCTCTGCAACATACAGACCTAATAGAAAACCAAACAGGAGATGGAAAGGAGAATGGATCTTCGGAATATACAATGTATATAATCAGAAAAATGCAGCTTCAATATCCTTTGGTCAAAATGTAGAGACAGGGGCAAATGAAGCTACAAGAACAGCAATTTTTGGTATAGTACCATCGGTAATCTATAACTTCAAATTTTAATAAAATATAAACATATGAAAGCTTATTTTAAAATAATAATATTCCTTTTTACTATAATCTTTACCTCTTGTGAAGATGTAATAGACGTGGATGTGCAAACCGCTCCTGCCCGACTAACTATTGAAGCCTCATTAGATTGGGAAAAAGGTACAACAGGAAATAATCAAACTATAAAACTAAGTACATCTACTGCATACTTTGATACAACTTCTAATACAAGTGTTACTGGTGCTTCAGTTAAAGTTACTAATAATTCTAGCGGAGTCGAGTTTATTTTTACAGATCAAAATAATGGAGAATATACAACTACAGAATTTGTACCAGTACTTAATCAATCCTATACGCTAGAGGTTATTCATAATGGTGAAAATTATTCAGCTACAGAAACCCTAATGCCTGTTGTTGATATTAAAGAAGTTAATCAATCTACCGAAAATGGTTTTGATGATGAAGTTTTAGAAGTTAACCTTACATTCGATGATCCTGTAGATGAAGACAACTATTATCTTTTCAGATTTAAAGAAGAAGGAGATCTTTTATCAGAATTTGAAGATCTTGATGATGAATTTGTAAACGGAAATGAAATTAACTGGTATTATGAAAAAGAAGAAGATACCAATACTAATACTCAAGAATTTACTTCTGGAGATGTTGTAAATATTGACTTATATGGTATTTCTGAAGGATATTATAACTACATAAGGATACTTATCGAGCAATCTGAAGGTGTCGGTCTTTTTAGCGCAACTCCGGTGGCTTTAAAAGGAAATTGTATTAATCTGGATAATGCGAATAATTATGCCCATGGTTATTTTAGATTAACACAAGTATCACGAAGAACGTATACTTTTAATTAATGGTAAATTTAATAAAGGCCAGAGGATATACATCTGGCCTTTATTAAATTAAGTATTCTTCTAGTCTCTTGGATACAAAAATGATTTTTCTACTTCAAAATCTATGACTCCATCTTCTCTTACTTCATATATTATAAAAAGCTCTCCCCAATACACACCATCGGTAAAATCAGCTATAATCCATTTATGATTTAGTAATCTTACTTTATTAATACTCATATTACCCTCCATCCCAACAAACGGAATTATTGGGTTATCCTTTCCTGCCTTATTTTGCCCAATAATCTGGTCACTTATCGTTAAAGCAAGCTTATTAGCATCATAGCCCATCTCTTCAAAATAACTTACTGCATCCTCATTACTATCTAATGAAAAGTAAGTAAGATCCATATTTGCACTAATCAATGAATCAATGGTTACTTCTTTTGTTGTTATTTTGGTCTTTAAGTTCTCTATTTTTGTATCATAGGATTCTTTTGCTTTTTTAGCATTCATAAATTGAAAAAGAATAAATAATGCAGCAAAAATGAATAGATATAAAAAGATCTTATTTTTCATATTCTAGATGGTTATTTTTAAATTATCGTAAGCTATATATACATTTTTTGGTAATAATTTCTCAACTTCGGCATGAAAACCTAACATATGACTAATATGAGTGAGATATGCCTTTTCGGGTTGTATTTCTTCAATAAACTCAAGAGCTTCTTCTAGATTAAAATGTGAATGATGGGGTTCTATTCTTAATGCATTAACCACCAAAACCTTAACTCCTTTTAACTTTAATCTTTCCTCTTCTTCAACCGTTTTTACATCGGTTAGATATGCAAAATCTCTAAATCGAAATCCAAACACTTGTAAACGATTATGAAACGTATTTATAGGAATCACATCTAGATTACCCAATTGAAAAGGTTGATTAGTAAGTTCATTTTCAATAACACTTGGTGCTCCGGGATATTTATTTTCCGAAGAAAAAATATATTCAAACCTAGTTCTTAATGCTTGTAAAACTCTCTTATGCGCATAGATAGGGATATCGCCTTGCCTGAAAAAAAATGGTCGTATATCATCTAATCCCATAGTATGATCTGCATGCTCATGAGTAAAGACTACCCCATCGATTCTAGATATCTGATTCGAGAGCATTTGCTGTCTAAAATCTGGTCCACAATCCACAACATATTGGTAATCATCCCAGGATATAAGTATAGAAACGCGAAGTCGCTTATCTCTGGAGTCATCACTTAAACAAACAGGATGGGTACTTCCTATAATCGGAATCCCCTGTGATGTACCTGTACCAAGAAAAATTACTTCCATATTTTAATAAACTAAGGCAAATGTACTTATATTTTTTTGGTCAAAAATCACATATTTTCCTTAAATAATACTTAAAATATTAGGGAATATAGAAATTTGCATTCAAACCTTTTTTAATACTCATTGTATTATTACCTTTACGGTAAACAAAAAAAGCCCTTTTTACTATGCCTATTAAGATAATGGGAGATAAAGAATTTGAATCTGTCCCTTCAATAAAGAGTAAAGCTTTGCGTATTAACCTGAACCAAAACATCTATGGTACTTTTGCCGAGATAGGTGCAGGTCAGGAGACTGTTCGAAACTTTTTTAGAGCAGGCGGAGCCTCTGGTACCATTGCAAAAGCAATGAGTGCGTATGATAAAGATTTTAGTGATGCTATTTATGGTATTGAAAATGATAAACGTTATGTTACCGAAGCAAGGTTAAAAAAAATGCTTAGACATGAGGTTGGTCTTATAGAAGAAAGAATTACCAGAGAGAAACACCCTAATAAGTTGTTTTTTAGTTATGCAAATACTGTTGCAACAATTGATTTTGCTAAAAAATATAAAGGTCATGGTTGGGTAGGCATTCGATATCAGACAACACCAAATGAAGATTATAATGAAATTTTACTTCATATTCGGTTTCATGAAAATGATGCCCGATTGCAACAAATGACCTTAGGAATCTTAGGTGTTAACCTTATTTACGGAGCATATTACAAATACGATAATCCTAAAAAATTACTGAGATATCTATATGATCACCTGGATAAGGATCAAATAGAAATTGACACGATTAACTTTTCTGGACCGCGATTTACAAAAGTAGATAATCGACTAATGAGTCTACAATTGGTTAAGAACGGAATGACCGAAGCGGTAATGTTTGGACCCGATGGACATAATATTTTACCTGCTGCAATATTATATAAGAAAAATATATTAGCACTACGTGGGAGTTTTAGACCCGTGACTAAGGTTAATATGGATATATACAAAAAGTCACTCAATATGTTCTTGAGTGAAAATAAAGTAAACGAAGAAAAGACCGTAGTCATCTTTGAAGTAACACTATCGAACTTAAGGGCCGAAGGTGAAATCGACGAAGAGGATTTTATGGCTAGAGCCAGGTTACTTTGTTCTTTAGGACAAACCGTAATGATCTCTAATTTTAAAGAATATTATAAAGTAGTTGAGTATTTCTCTAATTATACCAAAGAACGTATGGCACTTTCTATGGGAGTTAATAATTTGGTAGATATTTTTGATGAAAAATACTATAGACACCTTAGTGGAGGTATTCTTGAAGCTTTTGGTAAATTATTCTTTAAAGATTTAAAAGTATACCTATACCCATTAAAGAATCATAAAACCGGAGAGATAACCACTAGTGATACTCTTAAAGTACACCCAAGGATGAAAGAACTGTATAAGTTCTTTAAATACAATGGTAAACTACAGGATATTACGGATTATGATCCCTCTATTATGAATATTTTCTCAAGAGAAGTACTACAAAAAATTCAAGAAGGAGAATCTGGATGGGAAGATCAATTACCAGACCTGATACCAGAAATGATAAAAGCTAATAACTTCTTTGGATACAAATCCATAGAAGCTGTAAAATAAGTTACCTATACAAAACACATTAAAAAAGCAGTATAGTTATTTTACTATACTGCTTTTTTAATTATAATAATCTCGCGCTTATAAAATTTGAGCAGCGTGATCCTTAGTCTTCACCTTTGCAATAACTTCAGAAATTATTCCTTTTTCATCGATAACAAAAGTAGTGCGATGAATACCATCATATTCTCTACCCATAAATTTCTTTGGTCCCCATACTCCAAAAGCTTCAATTACTGTTTTATCTTCATCTGCTAATAATGGGTAAGGTAGTTCGAATTTATTTTTGAAATTTTGTTGCCGTTTGGCACTATCGGCACTTACACCAATAATTTCATAACCCTGGGCCAGAAAAGTTTGATAATGATCTCTTAGATTACAGGCTTCTGCTGTACAACCAGGGGTACTTGCTTTAGGGTAGAAAAAAACAACTAGTTTTTTCCCTTGATAGTCCCCTAAGGTAACCGTATTTCCATCCTGATCTAATGCTGAAAAATTAGGAGCCTTATCCCCTGCTTTTAATGTTGTCATTGTATAATAAATTGAATATTTTAAAGTACAGCAAGTTATGAAATTTTTAAAAGTTATAATCAAAAACTGCAAGTTGAAATCACAAACATTTCAATCAACTGTTTACATAAAAAAATACAATGGATTGGAGTTAAATAACCTCTTTTTTCAGGGGATTTGATTACACAAAATACTATGCGTGCATTATATTTGCACCAGTTATAAAGATCATTTTTCTTTTGAATTGTTTATTAACTTCTAAATCGAATACAGTATGAATTATTTTACTATTAAGCCCAAAGCATTAGTCTACCTATCTCTGATAGTGGGCTTCTTGTTTATCAACCTTACTAGAGCCATGCACAGAAGCTTAGTGGTGAGAAAACTATTGATCCTAACAAGCCTGAATCATCGAAGAAAAATACTGAAACTAGAAAAATTATAAGCATCAATATGAGCTACCCTATCAGCAAGCTGATAGGGTAGCTATTTATCTACTCAGCAGGTTTTTGTCACTTTTTTCTCCAAATTTTGTAAGTTAAAGCAGTACTCAAGATAAGTGCTGTTACTTACTTCTTAAAGTAAGGCAAGTTATGAAATCTTTAAAAGTTATAATCAAAAACTGCAAGTTGAAATCACGAACATTTCAATCAACTGTTTATGTTAAAAAATACAATAAATTAAAGTGATTATAATTCATTTTTCAAGCTATTCAAATTTTTCAAAACACTAACATTATCTAAATTTCCGGCTCGTTTACCCCACCCTATATTTTGTAATGTTGACGAACATTACATTTTTTAATATTCATAACGTTAACACTTTATGATCATAATCTAACATTTTTATTTAAATCTTTTAAATTAAACACACTTATGAATCATCACATTCTTAAACCTAAACGGTTACTATGCCTATCTTTGATAGTAGGCTTTTTATTTATAAACCTTACTGTTCATGCTCAACTTAGTGGTATATATACCATTGATGGTGACAAACCAATGTCACAGACAAATTTTACCTCTTTTGCAAGTGCAATCAACGCACTTAATACCGAAGGTATAGATGCAGCCGTAACCTTTAATGTTGCTTCTGGGTTTTATTACGAACAACTCTACATCGATAGGGTACAGGGAGCATCCGAGACCAATACGATTACGTTTCAATCGGCGACAGGCCAAAACGAAGATGTGGTTTTGGTATATCCTGCCGTTCTTGATGAAGATCCCCATGTAGTCCGTTTTCAAAATGAAGCTGCGTTTTTTGCTTTTAGAAATATGAGATTTATAAACTCATCAGAACATTATGATTTAGTTTTTCACTTTAACAATACTCATGATGTTACTCTAGAGGGTAATAAAATAGAATCCATAAATACCTCTAATGATAGCAATAATGGCTTCTTAACATCTGCGTTAATTGGTTGTACCCAAAATAAAAATATTACGATTTCGAATAACCATTTGACTAACGCAAAATTTGGAATAAGGACGACTCTATATAATAATTCCAATTTTTTGATCTCTGGTAATACTATGGAGTCTTTTGAGGATTATGCTATTTCCATTTATGGTTCTCATACTATCGAAAATAATGAGATTAAAAACTCACAGAATGGAACTTATAGTGAGGGTAATATAACCATAAAAGGCAATTACATTCATGGCATAAATCGTTATGGTATTAATTGTACTTCTGGATTAATAATAAATAACGTAATTGATGATCCAATTAGTGAACACGGTGTTTGTGTGTTTTCAAGTCATATGAAATCCGACATGACAATAATGCAAAACACAATGATTTCTACTGGCCTCTATGGAAGGGTATTATTTTTAGAATATAGATCAAGAGGTAAATTAAAAATACAGAATAATAATTTTTATTATGGAGGAACCTATTATTCTTTAATGAGTTTTGATGGTCGTGTCTATTCTGATTACAACAATCTTTTTGTAGAAAGTGAATGCGGTAAAATTTATGAAGGATATAGATTTTCGAAGACTGCATCTCGGCTTAAAGAGTGGCAAGCTTTAGGGAATGGATTACACTCTAAGCAAATAGACCCTAATTTTTTTGATGGAGTGGTGCATGCTGCCAATAATTTTTTACAGTTTGGAGATGATCTTAGAAGTACTGTTCCTACCGATAGAGAAGGGAATCCACATTCTGCAACCCCGTATGTTGGAGCTAGTACATACATCCCACATCCCAATGCTTTAAGTGGTACGTTGACTATCCCAGGGAATTATTCAACGGTCGAAGCGGCAATCACAGATTTGGCAGCAAAAGGAATCAAGTCCTCGGTAACCGTAAATATTGCTGCAGGAACATATCCCGGAATTAAAATACCTTTTATTCCCGGAGTTACTGATAATCGTACCGTTACTTTTACTGGGTCAGAGGCTACCACAGATCAGGTTATTTTTGATGGGGCTGATGAACCTGCACTAACCTTTCACAAATCTGCAAGCCATATTGTTTTTGAAAACACAAAACTAATAAGTACCGGAGTTGTGGTATACTATCATGATAATATATTGGATGTCACTTTGGAAAACAATACAATACAGTCAGAGACAACCCAAAACAGCCTTGTACATATAGACCAGTATAATAGTAAAGATATCTTTATAAATAACAATATTTTCGATGGCGGAAAAAATTCGATCATTAATACAAGACGATATTGTCATTCAAGTCACATCGGTAATAGAGAAGCCATCAATAGAAATATAACCATTACTGGAAATACTTTTAATAATTTTAACACTACTGGAATTGTACTTAATGATCTGGAAAAATTTACTATCGTCAATAATATGTTTAGTTCTAATACAAATAAGTTCTCTACCGGGATTAATATCTCCAACTCTAGTGGGGAAGGAAAAATTTCTGGGAACACATTACAGAAGATAGAAAAAATAGGAATTACTATTTCTAATACAAAAGGAAACGCAGAAAATCCTATTGCAATAAGTAACAACCGTATTTTTGTAAGTAATAAAGTTTCTATTGATGCTCCTGCAAAAGGAATGACTTTAATCCAAAGCAGTTATATCAATGTGTATAATAATGTAATTAGAGTAGTAGAGAATTTTGTAGGAGGTGCACATGGAGTTTCTTTTCAAAGCGTAAGCAATACGAATACACATCACAACAGTATCTGGGTACATTCATATAGAGATAATGCGGCGGTTATAGCTTACAACAAAAAAGAAGTTGGTAAACCTTATGGAGAATTTAATGATTTTTTCAATAATATATTTTCTCAGACCGGTACAGGCGATGGATATGTTTATGATATACAAGAACCAGAATCAATGGGTCATCTAAATAATAACGTATTACACCATACAGGTACACACCTTGGATTTTGGAAAGAAAACTGGGAAACTATTAAT
Source organism: Aquimarina spinulae (assembly GCF_943373825.1). NCBI lineage: Bacteria > Pseudomonadati > Bacteroidota > Flavobacteriia > Flavobacteriales > Flavobacteriaceae > Aquimarina > Aquimarina spinulae. The sequence goes on from NZ_CALSBP010000003.1 coordinate 643,396, forward strand.
GATTGGCGATTTTTTACTGCAGAGGATGTAAAATCAAAAGTATTAGATCCTGAGTTTGTAAGTAATACTAATCTACGTGCTACAAATGATGCTATATCGGGGGTCGCAAAAGACCTTACAACAATTATCCCATCGGATATTGATGGCAAATTACGTAAACCTTCTCCAACAGCAGGCGCTTATGAAAATGGAGACCCAGGCACTCCTCCTGTTGAAGATCCAATTGTCCTTATCAACGAAGTTGATGCAGATAGCCAAGGTACAGATACACTCGAGTTTGTAGAATTGTATGATGGCGGTGTAGGAAATACTCCCTTAGATGGATATGTATTGGTATTTTATAATGGTTCTAATAATAAAAGTTATAGTAGTTATGATCTGGACGGATATGCTACAGATGCCAGTGGATATTTTGTTATTGGTAGTGAAAGTGTAGCCAATGTATCCTATACTTTTGCGAATAATAAATTACAAAATGGAGCAGATGCAGTAGCTTTATATAAAACAGAAGAAGTTTTTGCTAATGGTTCTGTAATCACAACGGATAACCTTATAGACGCTGTAGTATATGATACCAATGATGCTGATGATGCCGAATTATTGGTCTTACTAAATTCTGGCGAACCTCAAATAAATGAAGGTGAAAAAGGAAATAAGGATTTCCATTCTATACAACGTTTCCCTAATGGATCAGGAGGATTGCGAAACACCAATAATTATACACAAGCTATTCCTACTCCAGGAACAGCTAATACAGATACTGTAACTGTTGATGATAATAAAGTAGGAATTATAGCTGCAGGATTTTCGATATACCCTAATCCAATAACCAGCAGTGTCAACATTAATTTACCACCAGCTACAAAGAGTGCCAAAGTAATGTTGTTTGACCTAAATGGAAGACTACTTGTAGAACGTAATATTGATCATGGTACATCTATAATTGATATGAGTCATCTCACAAGCGGATTATATATTATACATTTAATAGATGACAATCATTCAGAAGTAATGAAATTAAAGAAATTATAAACATCAATGAACTACCCTATTAGCTTTGCTAATAGGGTAGTTATTATCTATCATTGTCTCTTATAAGGTTGATAATTATTTTACCTTAAACCCACAACGACAATAAGCTTTTTATTTTTAGTGTAAAAAATCAATATTCAATAGTTTTTGATGCTAAATGGGATAATCGATCTTTAAACCCGGATTATGCATTAGAAAATCTATTATCTCATGAAACCACTTCAAAATATAGCGTTGCACTACATTTTTAAGTTTTACCGTAGCGATGTTATGCTAAAACTAAGAAAATGCCATATTTTATGGTACTTTCAAGTCTCATAACGAAGTTCTAATGCATAATCTGGGTTAAAAAGATCCTGTCATGTTTGATATCATTTCGACATGATAATCAACCTTAGGGGAAGAAAAGCTAAAACGCTATTTTTACTTTTAAAATTGAAGTAAAAGACGGTATAATAATCGATGAAATTCCCATCATAACTCTTTTGTTGCGTTCAGATATTTATGTATTCTTGCATATAAATAAATCAAGATTATTTTGATATATGTCGTTGTCTGCGTTTCTAAATAGTAATAAAAAAATACTGTTACCTACTGTTTTTGTTTACATAAGTGTATGTAGCGCTCTTGCACAAAATCAGGTCAAAATAGATTCTCTATTACAACTACTTACCACTAAAATCACCGATAAAGAAAAAGTAGATATTTATAATCATATAGCTTTGCAATATTCTTCTACAGATTCTACTAAAACCTTTAGCTATGCAAATCGAGCTATTCATCTTTCTAAGCAATTAAATTATATTGAAGGTATTTCTAATGCTCATTATAATATAAGTCAAGCTACTGTAAAATTAGTGTATTCGGATAAAGCATCTAATGTATTTCAAAAAATAAAATATGCAAAAGGCAAAGCCATAGCATATAATGACTTAGCACTTACTTACAAAAAAAAAGGTGAGTATGCTACGGCACTAGAGCATTTCACGAAAGTTTTAAAAATTAGAGATTCTTTAGGAAATAAAAAAGATGTAGCGTTCTGTTATAGTAATATTGGACAAGTACATGTTAGATTAGGAAATTACACCGAAGCATTAGATTTTAATTCTAAAGCTTTGGAGTTGTTTAAAGAATTAAATAATAAGAACGGTATCTTTTCTGGATACAACAATATGGGAATGATCAATGTGCATCAAGGTAATTATTCCTCTGCATTAGAATATTTTATAAAAGCTTCTAAAATTAATGATGAAATAGGTAGTAAAAGAAAAGCTATTGTTTCGCTTAGCAATATTGGATTTATTTATGAAACTTTAGGAAATTATGACTTAGCATTAGAATATTATTTTAAATGCTTAACGATTAGCAAAAGCACTAAAAATGAAGCGAGTATATCTGAAGATTATTTAAATATTGGAAATATTTATTTTGAACAAGGGGATAACACCAAAGCTTTAACGTATGCTGCTAAATCCTTAAAAACTGCCAAAGAACTCAATATTAAAGGTATTATGATATCTAACTATTGCCTAATTGGTGAAATATACCTCGATCAAAAAAAATATAAAGAAGCCCTGAAATATTTAAAAAATGGATTAGTATTAAGCCAGGAAATTGGAGACTTGTCTTCATCTACCACCGTAATGAATACTTTAGGTGAAATTGAATTTGAATTAAAAAATTATCAAAAGGCCAAAGAATATCTTATCAGGAGTATTACTATTGGTCAGGAGATTGGTTTTCCTACTGCTGTAAAAAGTGCTTCGTATGGCTTAGTAAAAGTAGAGAAAGCATTGGGTAATTATAAAGCTGCATTAGCATCTTATGAATTATACCACACCACTTATGATTCTCTGCTTGGTGAAGAGAAATCAAAACAATTATCGCAACTACAAGTACAATACGAAACCGAGAAAAAGGAACAGGAAATCAAAAGTTTAGCACAGCAAGCTTCGATACAGTCTTTAGAATTAAAACAAGCCAATTTTAATAAAACCATTTTTGGTATTGTAAGTGTAGTTTTAGTACTTATGGGATTAGTATTCTATTTGGTAAACAGGCAAAAAAGATTAGCATTACAACAAAGAGCACAGGATATAGAGCAAAATCTATTGCGTGTACAGATGAATCCGCATTTTATTTTTAATGCCATGACTTCTATACAGGATTATATGAATCAGGGAGATGCTAAACAAGCCAGCATGTATCTCATAAAATTCTCGAAACTCATTCGGCAAGTGTTAGATAACTCAAGAAGTGAGTTTATTAGTCTGGATCAGGAAATTAACATGCTCGATAATTACCTAAGCATTCAAAACTTAAAACGTGATCATCCCTTTACTTTTAAAATTGAAGTAGAAGATGGTTTAATTCCTGAAGAAATCGCCATCCCTCCTATGTTTGCGCAACCTTTTGTAGAAAATGCTATTGAACATGGTGTTACCTCTTTAAAGGAGGGTGCAACTATTCATATTCATTTTTCGATGGAAGAAGACCATTTGGTATTAAAAATATTGGATAATGGATCTGGGATAGAAGAAGCTATAAAGGTAAAACGCAAAGATCATGTATCGCATGCTATAAAAATAACAGAAGAACGTATCGACCTTTATCGTAAGATGCGAAAGAAAAAAATTGCATTTGATATACAAAATCTTTCTCAAGGCACACAAGTAACGTTTAATTTACCTTTTCAATATCTATAAAAAATAATTCTTTTTCAAAACATTTATACAGCAAGAAGAAGTTTTATAAATTTGCCTTTACTAATTATCATTTCAATACTCTTGCAAAAAAGACAGAGGAATTAATTAAAAAATAATTAAATCTTGTATTTCGAAATAGATATGAATATATACTATGAAAAAAAATACACTAACCATCTTTTCTTTTTTAATTGTTTTCAATGTTTTTGCACAAAATCAGACTAAAATTGATTCGCTTTTACAGGCACTTGAAACAAATATTTCTGAGAAAGAAAAAGTTGATACATATAATTTATTGGCCTTGCAGTATAAGGGAGTAGATTCTATTAAAACTTTAAACTATCTCGAACATGCTATAGACTTGGCAAAAACAATAGATTATTCACATGGAATTATTGACAGTTATATTCAAATAATTGGAATAGCCTTAAAAAAAGGGGATTATAAACAAGGAGTAGATATTGGCAATAAAGCGTTAGAGTTAGACAAAAACAACACTTACCCTAAAGGAAAAAGTGGTATCTACAATAATTTAGGAATTATCGCCTACCACCAAGGAGATATTGCTAAGGCAACTGATTATTTTCTTCAAACATTAAAAATTAGAAAAAAATTAAATGATAAATCAGAAACTGCTAATACACTTAATAATATAGGTATTTTATACGAAGTCCAAGGGGATTATGTTAAAGCTTTAGAATATCATAAGGAATCCTTAGGAATAAAAAAAGAGCTAAATGACCTAAGCAAAATGGCACTTAGCTATTTAAATATTGGTGTTTTATATCGAGAACAAAGTAATTACCCACAAGCCTTAGATTATCATTTTAAAGCTATTAAAATTGCTGAACAGCTTGAAAACAAAGATCAAATATCACTTTGTTATAATAATATAGGAACTATTTATGCCAAACAAAGCGACAATTCAAAAGCTATAGAATATTATTCAAAATCTTTATGTATAGATATAGAACTAGGACACAAAAAAGGGGTTGCTATTAATCAAATTGATTTAGGTTCTGTACATAGCGATCAAGGTAATTATACAGAAGCTTTGCGTTATTATTTTAAGTCGGTAGATGTCCTTGAGGAAATAAACGACAAGGCTAGTATAGCCTTTGGCTATAATAATATTGGTAGTATTTATCAGGAGATGAATAGTATAACTCAAGCTTTTGAATATTTTTTTAAAGCCTTAAAAATTGCTGAAGACATTAATGATAAAAATCAGATTTCTTTAATCAATAATCATATTGGAGCCATTTATTATATACAAAATAATCCGACAAAAGCATTAGAACACTTTTTTACGTCTTTAAAAATTGCAGAAGAACTAAATAACAAAGAATTTATTGCTGTAAATTCTGTAGATATTGGCCGCGTTTATGTATATCAAAAAAAGTATCCTAAGGCTTTAGACCATTCATTAAAAGGTCTTAAAGTTAGTCGTGAAATTGGAGATAAATTAACCTTAAGTAAAGCTTTAATAACCATAGGAACGATTGATTGGAAATTAAAAAAATATACTCAAGCCAAAGAATATTTTACAGAAGGTATTAAGCTTGCTCAGGCGATCAAAAACCAAACTTATCTAAGAGATGCAACAAAAACCCTTGTTGAAGTAGAGAAAGCATTAGGCAATCATAAAGCTGCATTAGTATCTTATGAATTGTATCATGCCACTTATGATTCTCTACTCGGCGAAGAAAAATCAAAACAATTATCACAATTACAAGTACAATACGAAACTGAGAAAAAGGAACAGGAAATCAAGAGTTTAGCACAGCAAGCTTCGATACAGTCTTTAGAATTAAAGCAAGCTAATTTTAATAAAACCATTTTTGGTATTGTAAGTGTGGTTTTATTGCTTTTGGGGTTAGTATTGTATTTGGTAAACAGGCAAAAAAGATTAGCATTACAACAAAGAGCACAGGATATAGAACAAAACCTACTGCGTGTGCAGATGAATCCGCATTTTATTTTTAATGCCATGACTTCTATACAGGATTATATGAATCAGGGAGATGCTAAACAAGCCAGTATGTATCTCGTAAAATTCTCGAAACTCATTCGACAAGTATTAGACAACTCAAGAAGTGAGTTTATTAGCCTGGATCAGGAAATTAACATGCTCGATAATTACTTAAGTATTCAAAACTTAAAACGTGATCAACCATTTAATTTTAAGATTGAAGTGGACGATGATTTAATTACTGATGAAATTGCCATCCCTCCTATGTTTGCGCAACCTTTTGTAGAAAATGCCATAGAGCATGGTGTTACTACTATAAAAGAAGGAGCTACTATCCATATACATTTTTCGATGGAAGGAGACTATTTGGTCTTAAAAATATTGGATAATGGATCTGGGATAGAAGAAGCTATAAAGGTAAAACGTAAAGATCATGTATCTCATGCTATAAAAATAACAGAAGAACGTATCGATCTCTATCGTAAAATGCGAAAGAAAAAAATTGCATTTAACATCCAAGACCTTTCTCAAGGTACACAAGTAACGTTTAATTTACCATTTCAATACATATAAATGAAAGTAGTCCTAATAGAAGATAATCCAGCGGCAAGAAGAAATTTTTTAGAATTACTTAATGAGTATTGTCCTACTATAGATTTTATAGGAGAAGCGACAAATGTAGCAGAAGGAGTTGCCCTAATTACGTCTAGTAAGCCAGATCTTGTATTTCTAGATATCGAGATGCCAGATGGTACCGGGTTTGATGTATTACGAAAATTACCAGAAATCAATTTCCAGGTAATATTTGCTTCTTCTCATGAAAAATATGCACTAAGGGCAATAAAATTTAGCGCCTTGGATTATCTCCTGAAACCTATTGATCCAGAAGAACTTGTAGAAGCTGTCCAAAAGGCAAAATCTGATTTTGAGCATCATAAGACACCACAGAGAGTACAAACGCTTATAGATAATATAAGTGATCAATCAAAAGAACCTACTCGTTTGGTTCTAAAAGATAAATATGGTATTCAGATTGTATTTGTTAAAGATATCGTGCATCTGGAAGCAAGTGGTAGTTACACCAAATTTTTCATCCATAATCAGGATAGCTTACTTGTATCTAAAGGACTTAAAGAATATGAAAATATGCTTTCTTCGCAACATTTTTTTAGATGTCATCAATCTCATTTAGTAAATCTCGATTATTTATTAAGATATGATAAACGAGAAGGAGATTATCTGGTATTAAAAGATAAAAGTAAAATTCCGCTGGCTACCAGAAAAAAAGAAATTTTACTGAAGTTAATAAATGACCTCAATTAATGTTTTAATAACTATTAAACCTCAGACTACTAATTTTATTTTTAACTTTAGTGCAAATTAATTTTGCAATATGACCAAACAGGAAAAGGTAGATTTTACTATTAAGACACTTCAGGAATTATATCCTAAAATACCAATCCCATTAGATCATAAAGACCCTTATACTTTACTCATTGCGGTATTAATGAGTGCGCAAAGTACAGATGTAAGAGTGAACAAAATCACTCCACTCTTATTTGACAGAGCAGATAATCCACATGCAATGATTCGGTTATCTGTAGAAGAGATTCGGGAAATTATAAAACCAGTAGGTTTAAGCCCTATGAAAGCCAAAGGAATTTATGGACTATCACATATATTGATCGACAAGCATAATGGCGAGGTTCCTCAAAGTTTTGAATCCCTAGAAGCATTGCCTGCTGTTGGTCATAAAACCGCTAGTGTAGTTATGTCTCAAGCATTTGGCGTACCTGCATTTCCTGTAGATACACATATTCATAGATTAATGTATAGATGGGGGTTTACCAATGGTAAAAACGTTACGCAGACCGAAAAAGATGCCAAGAGGCTATTCCCAAAAAAACTATGGAATGATCTGCATCTTCAAATCATATGGTACGGTAGAGAATATTCTCCTGCAAGAGGCTGGGATCTAGATAAAGATATCATTACCAAAACTATAGGTAGAAAAACTGTTTTAGACGAGTACCAAAAAGCAAAAAGGCCTATTAAAAAATAGGCCTTTTATAAGTTTAATTTAAAATCGTTTCAAACTTAAGATTGTTATATTCTACAACCTGTAACGATTTTGAATAGTTTAGAAGAAAATCTATTGTTCTTCTGCTTGGTACTAAATGTTTTTCTTCTTTTTTAGAAGACTTAAAGTAAAATTTTGCCATATTATATAATCTTAAATTTAAAGGGTTATATAAGGATAACGGCACTAATTCTGCTTTATTGTATAAAAAAGTGATTAATTTGTTAAAACAATATTATTTTTTTCTATTACTTTTCTTAAATTAATTAAAGCATATCGCATTCTACCAAGAGCAGTGTTTATACTTACACCGGTTTTATCAGATATTTCTTTAAAACTCATGTCTCTATACATACGCATTATTAAGACTTCTTTCTGGTCATCTGGTAATTCCTGAATCAAATTACGCAAATCTTCTTCTACCTGATCTTTTATTAATCTCTTTTCAGCATTTAGATTTCCATCACTGATTACAGAGAAAATACTAAACTCTCCATTATCTTCGAATTTTGGCATACGATTTCCTTTTCTAAAGTGATCAATTACCAAATTATGGGCAATACGCATTACCCAAGGAAGAAATTTCCCTTCTTCGTTATATTTTCCGTTTTTTAATGTTCGGATTACTTTAATAAAAGTATCCTGAAAAATATCTTCAGAGACATCTCTATCAAAAACTTTTGAATAAATAAAACTGTAAATACGTTGCTTATGACGTTCGATAAGGACAGAAAGGGCACATTCGTCTCCTTTAATGTAGTTATTAACCAGAACTGCGTCTGTTAGGGTGTAATTTTTCATACCTTGACTATTATTTAGTACAAACAAGCGTGGGGCTCGTGCTATGTTAAACTTTTAAAGTAAAGGTATGCTATAGGCAGTTTTGTTTAAATTTTGGTTCCTTAATTAGGGGCTAATATAATAACATTCATTGAATTTCAAACAATTTCTTGTTAATTTTTTTAACTAAACTTTCAATCTATATAGGTTATAATACTTGTTTAGTAATCCTTATCTTTGCGCTCTTACCGCATATTTACTATGATTCAAGACATTACAACCTTAGATCCAAAAGAGAATATAATTATTAAAGGAGCTAAACTTCACAACCTGAAAGATTTAGACGCCGTTATTCCTAGAAACAAACTAGTAGTCATTACAGGATTATCTGGTTCTGGTAAATCTAGTTTAGCTTTTGATACTTTATATGCCGAAGGGCAACGCAGATATGTAGAAAGCCTTTCGTCTTATGCCAGGCAGTTTTTAGGACGGCTTAATAAACCCAAAGTAGATTACATAAAAGGTATAGCACCAGCAATTGCAATAGAGCAAAAAGTAAACTCTACCAATCCAAGATCTACTGTCGGTACTACCACAGAAATATATGATTATTTGAAATTACTTTTTGCCAGAATTGGTAAAACCTATTCCCCTATCACGGGTAACCAGGTAAAAAAAGATAGCGTAACCGATGTTATCGAATACATAAAATCTTTTGAAGATGGTGAAAAACTATTGCTCCTCTCTCCTATTCATATCGAAGAAGGTCGTACACTAGAAGGAAAATTAAAAGTATTACAACAACAAGGATATGCGCGTATAAAAAACAATGGTACTGTAACCAGGATAGAAGATGCTACTATACAAGAAAAAGATGATTTTTATCTGGTTGTCGATCGTATTGTAAAAAGAGATGAAGAAGATTTTTATAATCGCTTGGCAGATGCTATTGGTTCTGCATTTTTTGAAGGTAAAGGCACTTGTTTTATCGAGACATTAAAGGAAGGTAGCCTAAGACAATTTAGTAATAAATTCGAATTAGACGGACTCTCTTTCCTCGAACCTAATATACATTTATTTAGTTTTAATAACCCATATGGTGCCTGTCCAGAATGCGAAGGTTATGGTGATGTAATTGGTATCGATGAAGATCTTGTTATCCCAAATACTGCATTAAGTGTATTTGAAGGAGCCGTTTTTCCCTGGAAAGGCGATAGTATGGGATGGTATAAAGAACAATTGGTAAATAGTGCCTATAAATTTGATTTCCCTATTCATAAACCGTATTTCGAATTATCAGACCAGGACAGAGAACTACTATGGAAAGGAAATGAATATTTTGAAGGTATTACCAGCTTCTTTAAAGAACTAGAAGCCAAAGCGTATAAAATTCAGAATCGGGTAATGCTTTCTCGCTATCGCGGAAAAACGAAATGTAACACCTGCAAAGGAAAGCGTTTGCGTACAGAAGCAAACTATGTAAAAATTGATGGAGCTACAGTAACAGATTTGGTAGAGAAACCTTTAAACGAATTAGCAGATTTCTTTAAAAACATTACGCTTAATGAATATGATGCCAAAATTGCTAAGCGCCTTCTTAAAGAAATTAATAGTCGATTAGAGTTTTTACAAAATGTAGGATTAGAATACTTAACGCTTAATCGTAAATCGAATACACTATCCGGAGGAGAATCGCAACGTATTAACCTGGCAACCTCACTAGGGAGTAGTCTGGTTGGTTCTATGTATATCCTTGATGAACCCAGTATAGGGCTACATCCAAAAGATACCGAAAAGTTGATTAAAGTACTGCAATCTCTTCGTGATTTAGGAAATACTGTAATTGTCGTAGAGCACGATGAGGATATTATGAAAGCTGCAGATGAAATTATCGATATAGGCCCCGAAGCAGGTACTTATGGAGGTCATGTCGTTGCAACAGGCCCTTTTGATCAAATCCTGAAAGCAGATTCTCTTACCGCAAAATACCTTAATGGAGCTCTAGAAATCGAAGTTCCCAAAACCCGAAGAACTTCAAAATACTATGTCGAAATCATAGGTGCACGTGAGAATAACTTAAAAAATATTGATGTAAAAGTTCCTCTCGGAGTCTTTACAGCTATTACAGGAGTATCTGGTAGTGGTAAGAGTACACTTGTTAAAAAAATCATTTACCCTTCTTTGCTCAAACAATTAGGAGGGTACGGAGAAAAAGCCGGGCAGTTTACAGAACTTAAAGGCAATTATAGTAATATAAAACATGTAGAGTTTGTAGATCAAAACCCAATTGGTAGATCCTCGCGCTCTAATCCTGTTACTTACATTAAAGCCTATGATGATATCCGTAATTTATTTGCTTCCCAAAAATTATCCGGCATTCGTAATTATAAAGCAAAACACTTTTCTTTTAATGTAGATGGTGGTCGATGCGAAACCTGTAAAGGAGAAGGAGAAGTTACCATAGAGATGCAGTTTATGGCTGATGTACATCTGGAATGTGAAACCTGCGCCGGAAAACGCTTCAAAAAAGATGTTCTCGAAGTAACATTTCATGATAAAAATATTCATGATATACTCTCGATGACCATAGATAATGCTATTGATTTCTTTTCTGATCATAATCAAACCAAAATACAGAGGAAACTCCAACCTCTACAAGATGTAGGCTTGGGATATGTACAATTAGGACAGAGTTCTTCTACTCTTTCTGGTGGTGAAGCTCAACGAATTAAACTTGCTTCCTTTTTGGTAAAAGGAAATACCAAAGACAAAGCATTATTTATCTTTGATGAACCCACTACAGGGCTTCATTTTCATGATATCAAAAAATTGCTCAAATCTTTTAATGAATTGATTGCAAAAGGGCATTCTATCTTAGTGATAGAACACAATTTAGATCTTGTAAAATGTGCCGATTATATAATTGATCTTGGACTCGAAGGTGGTAAAAACGGAGGTAATATCATTGCAGAAGGAACACCCGAAGAAATTGTAAAAATCAAGGGATCTTATACAGGAGCATATTTAAAAGAGAAGTTATAATTTTAGCGATATTTTATTATCAAAAGTAATGCCACTCTAACTCGTTGTATGTTCTAATACTTCTTACTTCGTAATTACAAAGTATACAATAGGTTAATTTGTTACATATTTCATTAATCCGAAATCAATACAACCTACCAAAACATGCAAATTCAAAGTATTTTGAACACTATTTTATAAAATAGTGTCCACTTAAAAATCCAGCCAAAATTTATATAAATTTTTATAATTCTAATCTCAACAACCAATCAAAATAGAATCATCAGCTACCATTTCTTCAATAAAGAACCATAGAGAACGAAAATACTTTTTCAAAAAATAACATCCTAAAAAACAATTAATTACAATCAACTTTCAATTTCTTGCAAATTTTTGGCACGCCATTTGAAACACTACTTATCAAATAGCGGAAGCCGAAAAGCTAATGAGTAGGCATAAACCCAAAACATGTAAGTTATGAGAAAAATGATACTTTTTATTGCAGTATTATTACTAGTAGGAACGACTGCACAAGCGACCGACCAAAAACACTCGGATCACCAGGATAGGGTTACAAAACGCTATCACCATGCACAACCTATTGTATTTGTAGAGGGCGGAATAAAGTTTTTTGTGTATCCAGAAGGAGACATTGATTACAGAATCATTAAAAGAAGAGGTAGGTCCCATCATAGAAACTGGAACCATAACGTATATAATACACCAGGTTCATATGCACATCGCAGAAACTATAATAACTTCATTAGATATGATTATTATGGTAGACTAAAAAAGGTAGGACGTAATTATATTACATATGATCGATACAATAGAGTACGTAGAATAGGCTCGATATCTATGAGATATAACAGAAGAGGATTAGTGTATCAAATAGGAGGACTACACATCTACTATAAAAAATATGGACGAATAAAATATGTAGAAGGTAATGTTCACTATGATGGTTGTGGGTATTGTGGAATAGACGGATGTTCAATCACTCATTCCCCATACTATAACCGAAATTGGAAAAATAAACATTATAAACATAATGACGACGACGATGATGATGGCCATTATTATAAAAATAGAAAAAGAAAAAAAAGATATAGTGATAACGATGATGATTAGAAAATAGAACGTATAAAGATTGGTTAGTTGTTTAAACCCCGTTGCCAGGAGTATTTGGTAGCGGGGTTTTTTATTTAGGGCGTTCGAGCGGGCTATCCGTTGCAATTCCTCGCACGCTATTGCGCACTGTGGGATTTACACTACTATCCCTAACGCAAAATACATACAATTGATTCATCTCATTTCTGACTTAAATTTAAAGTGTTGTTAACCTTTTTTCAAGACAGTATGAATATTATATATTTATACCTTATACCAGTAGTCATTTCAATAAATATCAAATCAAAAAAATATGAATTTCTGCAAAACTTTTCTATTATTTTTTATAATCGTTAGTGCATCAATACATGCTCAAAAAATGCAATTCGAAGACTACGACCCGCCCTCTACTCTAGTCGTTCCCGAGACAGAAATTAAAAAAGCAAAATTCCCTTTTATCGATGTTCATAACCATCAATTTAGAATGCCAACCCAAAACCTGCAGGATGTTGTTACCGAAATGGATAAACTAAACATGGGGGTTATGGTAAATCTATCAGGAAGAGGTCGAGGATCTGATGAACATCTTATCAAATCACTAGAAAATGTTAAAACTAATTTCCCAAATAGATTTATCGTATTTACAAATATTGATCTTAAAGGAATTGATGAACCTGGTTGGACAGAAAAAACAGTTGCTCAAATAGAAAAAGATGTAGCCATGGGAGCCAACGGATTAAAAATCTATAAAAGTCAAGGGATGGATAATAAGGATAGTAAAGGTAATCGCATTAAGATCGATGATCCTAGAATAGGGCCTGTATGGGAAAAATGTGGTGAGCTAGGTATCCCGGTTTTGATACATTCTGCAGATCCAAAATCATTTTGGGATGCACATGATAATAAGAATGAGCGTTGGCTAGAACTTAAACTACGATCAAGAAGAAAAAGAGATTCCAAAGTAACCGGTTCCTGGGAAACCATTATACAAGAACAACACAATATTTTTAAAAAACATAAAAACACCAAATTTATCAATGCACATTTAGGTTGGTACGGAAACAACCTGGCAAAACTTGCTGAACTTATGGATGAAATACCTAATATGTACAGCGAGATTGGAGCGGTTATAGCAGAATTAGGCAGGCAGCCCCGTAACGCAAAAGCTTTCCTTACCAAATACCAGGATAGAGTAATGTTTGGAAAAGACTCTTGGAATCCCGAAGAGTATTATACCTACTTTAGGGTTTTAGAATCAAACGATGAGTATTTTCCTTATTACAAAAGATATCATGCTTTCTGGAAAATGTACGGGTTAGATCTTGATGATGAAGTATTAAAAAAGCTGTATTATAAAAATGCATTAAAGATAATTCCTAATATCGATAAAAGCCTATTTCCAAAATAGAAAATAAGCGATTTGTTAGATTTCCTTATTATAATACAATTGATATACAAAATATCGCATATATGATATTTTGTATATCAATCTAAACCATAAACCAATTATACTACTAATCTAATAATGCCAGAACATCCAAAATTTCTTGTGTAGTTTTAGGCTCAAAAGTAAACGAAAGCTCTTCTTCTTCAGAGATAGTCACATTTTTGGTGGCTAAATACTGTTGATTATTTTCTATAGTAATTGCTACATAAGTAACCGCCAGCCCAACTGGTAAAGAGTCTGTATAGCTTTGTATAATTGGAGTCCCGGCATTAAAGATCTTAACAACAGCAGGCAAGTTATTTTCTTTAAAGACCAAATACACAGCAGTTTCTGTAGCATTAGGGCTATTAGTTAAATTGATATAATTTGTGGTTTTCGCCCCTGGATATGCATAAAACTTATCGCAATTTGACCATCCCGTTTCAAATACATCATAGATATAAGAAGACGGAGCTGCATTATATGCAATACCACTTGTTCCATTACCAATTCCAACATCTCGTGTTGCATTCCAAACAATACCTCCATCATTTGTTGCAGTACCAGCAAAAGGGAGCATATCATTATCTTCGCCTCCCGCAGATGGAACCTGAACCTGATAAAATGTACCTGGTGCCATATCCAGAGAATTTCCGTTTTGAGTAACCACAACTTCTGTCTCTCCTTCAGAAAGAAGAAAGGTGTTTTCACTAGAAAAATTAACTGCATTAGTAGGTTTATTAGACAAAATCATTTGACTTGCTGTAAAAATCTCTCTAATAGAAACATCTACTGTACCTCCAATTAAATTTCCATCACTATCGACTAAAGAATTTGGAGGAAAAATTATCTTAGTCCCATCTTCTCCAGTAATAGTACCCCCAGTCGTTGCATCAATTGTAAAATCTTGTTTTTGTACACCATTTGCCTCATAAAATCCCAGGATATCTTGATACCCAAGAATTTCTTGCTGTGGTATAAGTTCATCATCATTTTTTGAACAACTGCTTATCAAAAAAGCAGTTAATAATACCAATATCATTCCGAATATATTCTTTAACGTATTCATCATCTTAATTTTTAAAGTTTTACATCTTCATATCAATACACAAAGAGTATTGTTACCCCTATTATGAATATATTTTTATAATCTTTTATACACAAGTAGAACAGTTTTAGACACCTTTAAAACACAAATAACTGATTTTCACATATTTAACTTTTTGGCACACTGCTTGATACTATAAAATTGAGAATGAAAAATTAATTTCTGTTCTCATTTTAAAACCACAGATTATGAAAAATTTTGTTTTACTTTTTACAGGCTTATTGTTAGCATCATTTACTGCTAACGCTTCAGAAACGAATACAGAATCATCTGCTCGATATTATAACTATGGAAAATCATTTATTTTCTCTGAAGGAGGAATCGATTTTTCGGTATACGCAGATGGTCAATTTGATTTTTATATCAACGGACAAAGAAGCGGTGTAAGTATTGGAGTTAATGCGCCGGGAGTAAATATAAGTTTTAATTCTGGGTATGACTATGACGCTTATGTACAATATGATGATTATGGAGCTGTAGTGCAAGTAGAAGATGTACCTATCTTTTATGACTATTATGGTAGAATTGTACAAGCAGGAGATATTTACATTAATTATAACAATTATGGTCGTATTTCTAGAGTTGGTGGATTATATGTTCATTATAATAGCTACGGAAATTTCTTAAACTATACAGGTTATATTAACCGTTATAACAGATATTACGAATACAGACCATTTCACGCTTATTTCACAGTACCAGTAGTAAGTAGATGTATTGTATATCAAAGACCATACAGAAGATATTATACTCCGTATAGATGTTCATATACCGTATACAGAACTAATTATTATAATGGATACTATAGCAGACCCTATAGAAGTCGTAATTATTACAGGCCTAATAGTAGAATATCGAGTTATAATAGAGGATATAGAGGTTCTCGTGCCAGAAGCACCAATTATAGAACAAGAGATCATAGAACAGCAATGTACAAAAGAAATGATCGTAACTATAATAGTAGAGTAGTTCGTAGCAGATCTAATTACAATAAAAGTAATGTGACTCGTAGCAGATCAAACAATTATAGCACTAGAAGTAATGCTAGAAGTAGATCAAATAATTATGGAACCAGAACTACTACCAGAAGTAGATCGAATAACAATAAGGTTGGAAACATAAACAGAACACGTTCTGTAACGCCAAATACAAGAGCACGTACAACGAGTAGAAATACACAGACCAGACAGAGAGTACAATCAAACAATAGAAGTACACCATCTAGACAAAGAGTTCAGTCAACTCAAAAAAGAACCCGAAGTGCTGTAACTAACAGACCTAAGTACGACAGAAGCAGTAGATCTCGTAGTACCGCAGCAAAGACAAATCAGGTTCAAAGACAAAGAAGTTCTGGTAGAAATTACTCTGGTAATGTAACAAAACGTTCTAATAACAGTCAATATAGTAGTAAGAGAACAAATAGACCTAGAACAACAACAAATAGACAAAGAAGCAATACTTCTAACAGAGCATCGAGATCAAATACTTCTCGTTCTCGTAGCAGCAGAAGTAGAAGCTAAGAAGATATATAAGATATTAAATTTTTTGGTTGGTTAGTTGGAAAATCCCTCAGAGTAGTATGCTTTAAGCATCTCGAGGGATTTTCTGTATTAAATTGTTAATATCTACAGATACTTTTAGGATATAAAAAATAGTAGCATATCCTAGACCAATCATAATACTCTTAAGAACGATATTAAGAATCGGATGAAACTGTAATTCCCAAAAATAAAATCCAAAAACAAAAGCTATAATGAGCACTAATGCCAAAGCTGTTTTTTTCGAAAATGGATGCATCCCAAGTTTAGCATAGACAATCCATAACTTAGCAAAATTATAACAAAATACAGCAATACATGTAGCGATAGCTGCACCAGTAACTCCATATGTAGGAATCCAAAGCATATTGAGTATCACAGTGAGAATTGCCATCCCTACTCCTATATATAGTACCATCCTGTAATAATCTGAACTATATAGAATTGCATTATTATTTCCTAAAAGGTTATCGAATAGCTTAGCACTCCCTATCAAAATTACAACCCAGATAAACAGTTCATACTCATCAGGAATAATTTCAAAAAGCTGATGTACATTACAAATAATTAGCACAAAAAGTAATCCACTGGTTACTAAAAGGTTTAGAGAGCTTTTTTTATACAAATCTCGCAATTGATCTTTTGCCTTTTCGTTAATTAATTTAGCGGTTAAAGGATATGTAATCTGATGCATGGCTCTAGAAGGAATAATAATCACACTAGCGATATAAGCACATATACCATATTTAGCCACATTTTCTATAAGAAGATAACGTTCTATCATTGTTTTATCCAAATCAATTAATAAGGTAGCCACAGAGCCGGCAATCAATATTAATCCAGAATATTTAAATACAGAAATATAATTATCGGGTAATGAGAATTGTGGCTTAAAACGGTGAAGCTTCAATGCATATGCTTGCATAATCCCAGTACGCAATACATATGCACTCATGAGTGCATATACGAATTGCTGAATTGTAAGAATTTCAAAATATACCAAAAACAAAAGAATACTTATACATAGCCTTAAAAATAACTCTTTCATGATGTTTCCGAACACACTCTTCAGCTTTACTTTAGACCATGCAAAAAACACTTCAAAATAAGATACTGCAAAGGCCAGAATAAAAATAGTCCACACATAAGGTTGTACTATTGTATTCTTATCACTGAACAAGCCTAGAATTGTAGTATAGAAAAACGAACCTATTACTCCAAGAATTAGAGCTATCAATAATGGTAAGATCAACATCATAGTTAAAAACTTATCCTGTTGCTTCTGGTCTGAATAGGATGAAAAAAACTTCACCAGAGTATTGTGTACACCAAATGCCATTAATGGCCATATCAGATTTGAAGCTGTAATCAAGTAAGAAATCAATCCATAATGTTCTTCATCCATAAAATTGGTGAATAAGAACAAGGTATTTATAGCTCCAATACCAAACCCAAGACAGGTAATAATAATATTTCGTATGGTTTGATTAACAACTACACCCATTACTATTTCTCGATAGTTTTAATTTTAGAGTCTAAAAGTACAAAATACGAGATTAGGGATAATAGCTTATTACGATTTCATTATTTTTTCATATCAAATTCTTTCATACTACAGTATTACTTGTTATAATAAAAAAGAGGTTGTTAGAAGTAACAACCTCTTTTAATGACATTATATATATTTTTATCTAGGGCAAATCTTAGCCACATCCCCTGTAATAGTCCAGCCTTTTGCAACTATTAAAGTGTTTCTTTCTACATTACCATTACAATACTCTAGACCTTTTGCTCCTAAAGTTACATCAGATTGTATGTTTGGTAATTTGGACCATTCGATTAATAGCGTATCATAATTATGATTAGAAAGCATAGAATCGTCTAACATTCCTGACATATTCACTACTTTACTCACATCCCATGTACTAAGATCTTGATTAAAAGACGTAGCATTATTAAACATAAATGACATACTTACTACACTACTCACATTCCATGTACTAATATCTGCATTAAAAGAGGTAGCGTAAGAAAACATAGAATTCATATTACCAACCTTACTCACATCCCATTTACTAAGATCTCCTGTAAAAGATTGAGCATGAGTAAACATTCCTTTGGTAGTAATTACATTACTTACATTCCAATTACTAAGGTCTCCATTAAAAGCAATAGCTCCATTAAACATGTTCTCCATATGTACCACTTTACTCACATCCCATTTACTAAGATCTCCTGCAAAAACCTTTGCGATAGAAAACATTCCTCTCATATTAACTACATTAGCAACATTCCAATTACTAAGGTCTCCATTAAAAGAAAAAGCCTGGCCAAACATAGATCCCATTTCAGTTACATTACCAACGTTCCATTGGCTTAAATCACCATTAAAAGCAGTAGCATTATAAAACATAGATCCCATAAAAGTTACATTACTTACATTCCATTTGCTAAGATCTCCTGTAAAAGAAGTAGCATTCCAAAACATAGATCCCATACGCTCTACCTTGCTTACATCCCAATTACTTATATTTCCATTAAACGAAGTAGTACCACTAAACATCCCTGTCATATCCGTTACATTACTAACATCCCATTGATCAAGATCTTTATTAAAAGATTTGGCTCCTTCAAACATCCTTCTCATACTTGTTATGCTACTTACGTCCCAATTATTAATATCCCCATTAAACTTAGTACAACCATAAAACATAGATTGCAATTCTGTTATCTTGGATAGGTTTGGTATATCCTTGGCATTATAAGTCATGTTTTTACAAAAAATAAAAGCTTCTGCAAAAGACTCCCAAGCGTTATCTCCCCACTGCTCTATCGTTTCTAATTTTGCTGCATTTGAAACAGCATCTTCACCTTCAACTTCACCAGGTTTATCTTTAAATTGAACTGCAGGTAATACTCCAAAAACAGAAACGGTATGTACACCTGGTTCTACATAGGTATGCTTCGGGGTAGTTGTTACATTAGCTTCTATGGTTCCATCACCCCAATCGATAGTAAAATTGTAGGTTAGCTCATCATTAAGTTGAAAAATAATTTCTTCATTAGCTGCAGTAGTTTTCCAGGTTGTAATAAAAGATTCTTCAACATTTTCTAAAGAAATGGTGATTTCTGCACTTGCTTTATGCGTACCATCAGATACTTCTACGGTAAGCGTATATGTAGTATTTGTTTCAAAATCTAGTTTTTTACCTGCTACCAAGCTTAATTCTCCTGCATCGGTCAACTCAAAAAGATCATTACTATTTTGGGTAAGTTTAAAAGTAATCGAAGCTTGTTCTGGGTCTGTTGCTGCTACAGTACCAATAACTACATCATCAGCAATATTTTCGGCTACAGTAAATGTTTGAGCACTAATCACTGGTGCTTTATTAACTGCAGGAGGCTGGGGTTGTGCGTCATCATCTTTGCTACATCCAATAGATAGTACGGCCATCATCAGCATGGCCAATACACTTACTTTAATTTGTTTTTGTTTCTTCATTTGTACAATTTTTTTGAGGCGCATGCTCAGGTTTCAAAAAAAGAAAACCTGAGGAGCTTACGTAATTTTGTTTCTAATAATTGATATTTTGATGCAAACCTAGCAAGATGTTTATCACGAAAAGAAGTTGTTTTTTATTCGCTATACGTTGTTGGATATTCGCTACGTTTTATTTGATATCTGTAGTATGCACATATTTTCAAAAGGAAATGATTACTAATTTAAATATAGAGCATTCAAAACCTGATAAAAAAAATAGGTTGTCTGATCAGACAACCTATTTTTTTACAAATTTCCCTCAATTACCTATCTAGGACAACTATTATCACCAGTGAATGTCCAGTTCTTGTCGTTTATTAATGTACTTCTAGCTACATATGCATCACAATAAACCAATCCTTCTACTCCAAAAGTAACATTGGATTGCAAATTTGGTAAAGCTGCCCATTTGGTAAGTAATGCATCATAAGTAGCTGTAGATAGTATTGTATTACTAAGCATGCCTTCCATATTGGTTACTTTACTTACATCCCAATTGCTTACATCTCCAGTAAAAGAAGTAGCATTCCAGAACATCGCATACATATTGGTCACATTACTTACATCCCAATTACTTAGATCACTATTAAAAGAGCCTGCACGAGAAAACATCGCATACATATTAGTCACTTTACTTACATTCCAACTACTTAGGTCACTATTAAAAGAGTTAGTATTAGCAAACATATCTTTCATATTCGTCACATTGCTCACGTCCCAATTGCTTAAATCTCCGCTAAAAGATCTGGCAATAGTAAACATACCTTCCATATTAGTCACATTACTTACATCCCAATTGCTTACATCTCCGTTAAAAAGTGTAGCTCCATAAAACATATACTTCATATTGGTTACCTTAGATAGGTTTGGGATATCTGTTGCGTTATAGGTCATATTTTCGCAAAACATAAAAGCTTCTAAAAAAGATTCCCATTCATTATCTCCCCATTGCTCTATTGTTACTAATTTTGAAGCATTTCCGGTCTCACGCAATGTTATTGCAGGAAAATCTCCGGATATAGCAACGGTATAGGTCCCAGCTGTTACATAAGTATGCGATGGTGAGCCAGTTTTGTTCTCTTCTATAGTACCATCACCCCAATCGATAGTATAGTTGTATGTGAATCCTCCATTTATAAACATAGCAATCCTTTCATTAACGGTGGTAGTTTTCCAGGTCGTAATAAAAGGTTCTACTATATTTTCTACAGATATAGTAATATCTGCACTAACTTTATGTTTTCCGTCTGATACCTCTACGGTAAGCGTATGTGAAGTAACTGTTTCGAAATCTAGTTTTTTATCAGCAACCAAGCTTAATTCTCCCGTATCGGTTAACTCAAAAAGAGCATCACTATTTTTAGTTAGTGTAAATGTAAGTGCTTTGCTTTCTGGGTCTGTAGCTGCTACTTTACCAATAACCGTATCATCTGCAATATCTTCTGCTACAGTAAATGTTTGAGCACTGATCTCTGGTGCTTTATTAACTTCTGCTGTTGGGGTTTCACCAGGGGTTTCTGTCTGAGGTTGTACATCATCGTCTTTACTACATCCAATAGACAATATAGCTATCATCGATAGTGCCAATACATTTACTTTTACTTGTTTTCGTTTCATCATTTTTGCATCCCTTTTTTTGAGGCTCACTCTCGGTCTTTCTATAGAGAAAATCTCAGAGCTTACGTAATTTTGTTTCTAATACTTGATATTTTGATACAAACCTAGAAAGATGATGATCACGAAAAGATGTTATTTTTTATTCGGTATACCTTGTTAGATATTCGTTATGTTTTATTTGATATTTGATTATACGTAGTTATTAATATTATAAAAATTGATACTATAGTGAAACACTACTTAAATAAAGGTTGCCAAATAATGGCAACCTTTCCAGAAAAACACTTTTTTGAAGTATAAAATGACTCAAAAAAATAACTATTCATCAAATTTTATCACAGTAGTTTTACTTTCATTTACAGAATCCGAATATGCAACATAAGGTACGTTATTATCGACTACCAAACTTACAGATCTTGCTTCTGATAGAGTATATCCAGCAGCAGTTCCTATTTTTTGCCATTTATTTTCTTCAAATTTCATAACAGTAACCTCAGTACCTCCATCTATATATGCCACATAAGGGATATTATTATGAATCACTAAACTTTGGTATCTTGCAGAACGTGTAGAAAAACCAGGATTTCCTACTGTACTCCAAGCACCATTTTCATATTTCATCACTGTTGTTTTTCCGCCATTCACATAATCTTTATATGCAACATATAGTATTCCATTATCAATTACCATACTTTGGTATTCTGCTCGTCCTGCTGATACTTCAGTATTACCTACATTGCTCCACTTTCCATCTTTAAAATGCATTACAGTAGTTTTATTACCATTATTCTGATCCTTATATGCTACATAAGGAATATTATTATCAATCACTAAACTTTGATAACTGGCAAAACCTGCAGAAAACCTTTCTTCACCTACATTTATCCATTTATCAGCTTCAAACTTCATTACTGTAGTTTTTCCATCATTCCCATTCTGACTATAAGCTACATATGGCACTCCATTGTTAATAGCCAAACTTTGATGAGATGCTCTAACAGCAGAAAAACCGGCAACACCAATATTTTTCCATACTCCTCCTTCAAACTTCACCAAACTTGTTTTTCTTTCACTATTATGATCACTATAAGCCATATAAGGGATTCCATTATAGAATTTTAAACTTGGGTGACCCGCTCCTCCTTTAGAAACCCCAGTTTCTGATCCAACATGTTTCCAACTACCATTTTCATACTTCATTACCATAGCCTTAAATTGATTACCAATATCACCATACGTAACATAAGGTATTCCATTAGAAATAACTAGGCTATGTTCATAGGTTCTTCCTACAGAAAATCCTGCTTTACCTACTATTTTCCAGCTAGCAGCTATATCTTTTAGTGTTATGTTTACAGTAGCGTTTTTTGATACTTCTCCACTCATTACTTTTACCACTGCTGTAATAGTAGTGCGAGTTTCAAAATCAAATAAAGATGGATTTCTTACGTTTAACTCTCCTGTAGCACTATTAATACTTAAAGCGTCTGCAGGCTCTTGAGAAGTGATGCTGAAAGTGACATCTCCTTCGCTCGCTGTACCGGATACCACACCAATACTCTGTCCCACTTCTGGGTTCTCATTTATTTCTGTTTTGAAATCGGTTGTCGTTACGATCACTGTTGGTGGATCTGTTTCATCAACATCTGCAATTGTTATCGTAATTTTAGCTTCTTTTGAAACTGTACCACTTTTTACAGTAACTACTCCAATAATCGAAGTACGGGTTTCAAAATCAAACAGTGATATTTCTTTCACTTTTAATTCTCCTGTCTTAGCATCAATAGACATCGCATTTTTAGGATCCTGACTAGTCAGAGTAAAAGACACCTCTCCTTGGCTAGCTTTGCCGGTTACTTTTCCTATACTTTGCCCTACTGTCGGGTTTTCATCTATTGCTATAGTAAAATCAGCAGTTGTCACCGTGATCGGTGCAATATTTTCGTCATCGCTTTTACATCCTGTTACTATTATGGCCATTATAAATAAAGCCAATGCGCTTACTTTAATTTGTTTTTGTTTCTTCATTTGTATATTAATTTATCAGGATTACGCTCTGATCAAAAAACCAGAGGGGTATACGTAATTTTGTTTTTAATAATTGATATTTTGATGCAACCATTTCTAGGTTAATTTAATATCCTTTTTATCCGAAGGGTCAAGGACAGCTGCTTTTACATCTACATTAGCCTCTACTATGTATTTTGATTTTTCGTTAGATGCAAATTTGCTAAGTTTTCCTATTTTACCAAGGGTTCCTCCTTTTTCGGCCAATGAATCTGCTTTAGATTTTAATAACTTAAACGGTAAAACAAAAGGGATTTCTTTTACTTCCCCTGGTTTAATAGCATAAGTCTCAGTAAACTTAACCACACCCAAATCAAAAGATTCTGTACTCGCATTATCCCCTCGTCCTCTTGTAAACTCCTCTACAAATTTGATTTCGACTTCGATAATTTCTTGTTCGCTTTTGGTTGTTAACACTACCTTACCTTCTACTTGTTTACTTTCTTTAGCAACATGTCCTGGAAGTTGTAAGGTTACTTTTACTCCTCCAATACCTAGTTTATTTTTTACTTTATCAAAAAATCCCATTTTATTAGTTTTATTTAATTATTGAATCCCATTCACTTTTATATTTCATCATCTTTTTGCTGAATTTTATAGAGCATCAACAGTTCTTGTAGTTCATATATTTTGCCTTCTACATCTTCGATACTTGTATCTTGTTCTCCGGATTGCACTTGATTTTCGAGTAACATTTCATTTTTAGCATCGTCCATACCATTCATAATAACTCCAATAAATAAGTTTAAGAAAATCATAGTACCAATAAGGACAAATGATACGAAGTAAGTAACCGAGAGGACTAAAGAGTCTTTTGAATTTATACAAAGGTTCATATTACCATCATACCCATAATTCTCGCACCCAAACATATTGATGTACATAATATCTGTCCAATCCTCTAATGTTACCACTCTAAATAAGGATAGCATTGATCTTTGTAAATCCTGAAAATGTATTGGGTCATTTTCTGAAAAGAAGAACACACCGGCTACAGCATAGATATAAAAGAGCAACAATAATAGAATAGAAACATATCCCATAGAAGGGATACTTTTTAATAGTGCTCCTACCAACATTTGAAGTTTTGGTAATGCTTTTATAAGTTTTAAAACCCTTAATAAACGTAGTAAACGTAATATGGCTATAGAGCTTCCTCCAAAAGGGAGAAATGCAGCTGCTACAATGATAAAATCAAAAACATTCCACCCATCTGTAAAGTACAACCAGGGTTTTCTTCCTTCTGCAATCACTTTTACAACGATTTCTATAATAAAAACCCCTAAAATTATTTCATTTAATACCTCTAATACAATTTCATGCTCTGAAGAAAATTTGGGATACGTAGCAATCCCAACCAGGACACCAGCAACTAAAATTGCAATGGTGACCAAGTTTTGAAACCATTTACTTTTACTTATTGATTTACAGAAATTTACCATAAAAGTTTTATTTAACAACTACTTATTAGTTAAGTAGTATTTCAAAATTTTAATAGTATCTCAGGTAACAGATATCAGTTCTTATTTTATTATGACTAGCTATTAGTGGTAATACAGCAGTAGTTTTTTGCCAAGTATTGTGCATACGTTTTTAAAAGGAACTGGTTGATAATTTGAATATAGAATATTCAAAATCTGGTAAAAAAGGAAGCTCTCAAATTATATGATAGCTTCCTTTTTTATGTTACTGATCACTTATATTTATCTAGGGCAAGAAGTGTCCCCAATAATTCTCCAACGTTTACCGTCTGTTAAATTGATTCTTTCTCTAGCTGCACTACAATAGATTAATCCTTCTACTCCAAAAGTTACATTAGATTGTACATTTGGCAAAGACGACCACTTGGTAAGTAGTGCATCGTAATTGACTGTAGAAATATTAGTGTTATCAAGCATTCCTTCCATAACTGTAACATTTTGAATATCCCAATCGCTTATATCTCCATTAAAAGATGTAGCCTTCCAAAACATAGATCTCATATTTACAACTTTACTTACATTCCATTTACTAAGATCTCCATTAAAAGATGTAGCCCCAGAAAGCATGCTTCCCATATCAGTAACGTTGCTTACATCCCATTGACTTATATCCCCATTAAAAGATGTAGCATCAATAAACATGCTTCTCATCCTAGTAACATTGCTTACATCCCACTTACTTATATCTCCATTAAAAGCAGTCGCTCCATAAAACAGACCTGTCATATCTGTAACTTTACTAACATCCCATTGGCTTATATTTCCGTTAAAAGACAAGGCTTTATAAAATATGCTTTCCATATCGGTAACACTACTTACATCCCAATTATTAAGATCAGCATTATATTTAGGACAATTAGCGAACATTGATGTCATATTTACAACTTTACTTACATCCCAGCTACTAATATCTCCATTAAAAGAAATAGCATTATCAAACACCGCTATCATATCTGTAATAGTACTAACATCCCAATCATTAAGATCTGCATTAAACTTAGCACAATTAGCAAATAGACCTGTTATATTGGTTACTTTGGATAAATTTGGTACATCTTTAGCATTATATGTCATATTTACAGCTCCCGAAAAAGCTCCATAAAACGATTCCCATTGGTTATCCCCCCACTGCTCTATGGTTTCGAGTGCTTCCCTGCTATCTTCTGATATCCTAAACATAGGAAATGTTCCTGATATAGAAACTGTATATGTCCCGGCGGTTACATAGCTATGACTTGGAGTGGTAGTCTGATTCTTATCAACAGTACCATCACCCCAATCTATGGTGTAATCGTAAATTACATCCTTGTTAAGGTCAATAGTAATAACTTCATTCGCGGTTGTAGTTTTCCAGGTGGTAATAAAAGGTTCTGATACATTCTCTACAGTTATCGTAATATCTGCACTGGCCTTATGAGTACCGTCTGATACTTCTACAGAAAGCGTATACGAAGTAGTGGTTTCAAAATCCAGTTTTTTATCAGTTACCAAACTTAATTCCCCTGTATCTGTTAACTCAAAAAGAGCGTCACTATTTTTAGTCAGTGTAAATGTAAGTGCTTTGTTTTCTGGATCTGTGGCTGCTACTTTACCAATAACTGTATCATCTGCAATATCTTCTGCTACAGTAAATGTTTGAGCACTGATCTCTGGTGCTTTATTAACTACAGGAGGGGTTTGCGGTTGTTCATCATCATTGCTACATGAGAATGTTACCAATACCATAAGTAGTATAATTCCTTTTGTTAAATATGTTTTCATAATTAGATTTTATTTTGGTGTAATTTTTTGAGATGCTACTATCTATCTTGAGCGCACGAATAAAGTGTTAAGTTTTCATAGCAAACTGCAGAAAACATTATGTATTTATTTTAAGCACAATCTCAAGTAAATAAGTCTAGAAGAATAGATGTATTCCTTAAATTAATTTAGTTAATATGTCAAATACTTTAATTTGGGCAATCAAAATCTTGATTAGTATTTGCGAAGAAATAGTTTAGATTGTAGTTTTTTTTCATGATATATTTGGATTTAAATTATACGCCAAAAATATCTCATTACTCAATTTCAATTTTCACCCGTTTAGGGTGATTTTTTTATAAATTTATTTTGACACTTTTGAAATCTATATGTAAACTATTAAATAGTAAATTTTAAAGTGTAGGTTTATTGTACTACTCAAGTGTTTAATGCTAATAAAATATATCGACAAT
Organism: Aquimarina spinulae; assembly: GCF_943373825.1. Classification (NCBI taxonomy): domain Bacteria; kingdom Pseudomonadati; phylum Bacteroidota; class Flavobacteriia; order Flavobacteriales; family Flavobacteriaceae; genus Aquimarina; species Aquimarina spinulae. Next base: position 671,087 of record NZ_CALSBP010000003.1, read on the forward strand.
CAATAATACTATCTATTTTAGATTACTAATTTTGTAAAAACATAATCATATCTATGTCGAGATTTATTATAATATGCTATACTCTTGTCCTAAATGGTGTGATTCTTAATGCACAATCTCAGTTTTTCAAACATTTTACAACAGATAATGGTTTACCTCATGATATTACGTATCAAATTATTCAAGATCAGGAAGGGTTTATATGGATGGGTACAGATAACGGTTTAGTAAAGTTTGATGGAAATCATTTTAAATCGTATAACTATAAAGAAGGATTAGACTCTTCGTTTGTTATAGATATAATTGAAAACAGTTCTAATCAATCCTTTTATGTAGCCACATGGGGAGCAGGAGTCTATCAATTAAAAAACGATAGTATTTACCATATTTCTGTTGGGCAAAAAAAATTAACAAAGATTGATAAGATACATTTATTATCTAATAATTTGTTATACGCAAATGTGAATAGATATAGTTTTTCGATTTATGATTTTAATAAAAATCATAATAAAAATTACTATCTGAAAAATAAAAATAAGGAAAGACAACAACTTTATTTAGATACAATTTTCTCGAGAAATGATTCTACAAACACTCAAATGTTATCTAATGAAAGTATTATAAACGACACTCTTTTTATACATTCAAATTTCAAAGGAGATCGCATTACTGGTAATGTTAAAGGTGTATATACACTAGATACAAAAACTTTGAAAGTTACTTCTATTTTTCATGAAGTAAAAAGCAAAAAAATCTATACCATTACTAAAGCAGACAACACGTATTTTTTGGGTGGACTAAACACTATTTACAAGTACAAAGATGATAGAATGATCGATAGTATCGTACTTCCTACCAATATGCAAAGAACTATTATTGATATACAAGTGAAAGACTCGACATTATATTGTATAGGCAAAAGTATAACAGATGCAAGTAGAGTCACTCTGAAATATGATTTAGGGTCTAAAAAACTTATTGATTTATCAAAAGAGATAGGTATTAAAAGTATGGTTTCAGATAATTTAATAGATAAAAATGGTAATCTTTGGATTACAACATACGGAGAAGGAGTCTACATGCTTCCTAAGGATCCACCATTTTTTTTAGGAAGTAACACATTTATAAACCATGATCTAAAAGATATTGAAAAACTTGATAGCACCTTGTATGTTTTATCTACAAATCGATTATACAAAATCAAGGATAAACAAATTTTAAGTTCTATTAGTATTACTGAACATCGTGAAAAAATTCAGGCAAATAAAAACAACCATAGCATTAACATATTTGGAAGTTATGAGGGTAAAAAATATAAAATTCAAGGAACACCAGTTAATGTCGTTGCTAATAAACAATTTGAACTATTAACTGAAGATGGTAACATTCTTATTTCCAATAAAAATGTTAAACATGGAGGTGAATTAAATGCCTACAAAAATGGCGAGAAAACATATAGTATTAGCTTTAAAAGAGACTTGTTAAAAGAGGTTTATGTACATAAAGGTAAACTTTACATAATTCGGGATAATCAACCTGGTATAAGAATTTATGATGCCTATAAAGGAACACTAATTGAAACTTGGGATAAAACAACAGGTTTTCCTTTACAAAAAGTAACTAAAGTATTATTCCATAATCATAAAATATGGATTGCTACAAATAGAGGTTTATTTATTGTAGAAAAAAATAAGATAAGAAAAAACTTTAGTGAGCAGAAAGGACTCCTAAGTAACCATATTAATGATATCTATTTTGATCAACATAACATATTATGGATTGCAACTCAAAGAGGTGTAAATATCTATAAAAATGATATTATGTACACTCTAGATAAGGATTCGGGGCAAAAATCTTCTTTTGTAACCTCAATTATGGAGTTAGATGATTACATATATATATCAGGTAATAAGGGGATGTTTATTAAACATAATCTTTATCCTTTTAAAGTGAAATCTAACACAGATATTATCATTAAAAAAAAGGAAGCAAATTTTATTGTTAATCCTATAAATTATTTAAATCCCAATAGTATAAAAATACAGTACAAAATAAATAAAGATTCTTGGAGGCATTTAAATGCAGATACATTATTTGTACAATATTTAAGTCACGGAATTCATAAAATTCAATTTAAATATAAAGACGGATTAAGTGATTGGAAAATAAATTCACCACAATCTTTTACCATTTATCACCCTTGGTACGAACGTCCCTGGTTTATTACTTTTCTTGTAATTATAACTTCAGCCTTACTTCTCGTTATTATCAGCTTGAAATTAGAAAAAAGTAAAGCAAAGAATTCTTTCCTAAAAGCTACATTGCACGAAAGAGAACTTTTGAAAAAAGAATTGGCTAACGTTCATAAAAATATTGCTCAAGATTTTCATGATGAATTAGGAAACAAAATTGCTAGTATATCGGTACTCTCTAATCTAATGAGTAAAAAAATGAAAGAGAATACCAAAGAATTTAAACAGATAAAAAAAATCAATAGAGATTCTAATTCTTTATACTCTGGAATGAGAGATTTTATTTGGTCCTTAGATCAAAACAGCAATGAGTTAGATCATGTTTTTTGTTATCTAAAAGATTTTGGAGAAGATTTGTTTTCTAATTCAGACATCACTTTTTATGTAGAAAATCTAGATACACCTGGGCAGATTTCGCTCCCTTACTATTGGAGTAAACAGCTTATTTTTATTTTTAAAGAAGCCATGACCAATTGTTTAAAACATAGTAAAGCAAAAGAGGTTTTGTTATATATAAACATCGAAGAAAAAATACTAACCTTATCTCTTCAAGACAATGGGATAGGATGTGATATCAGCGTACTAAAGCGAAAAAACGGATTAACGAATATGATTGAAAGAGCTAAAAAAATTAATTCAGAAGTAAATATAAAAAGTAAAAACGGGTTAAAAATAACCTTTGTAGGTAACTTAAATTCATAATTTTATTTAAAAAATGAGTGATTCTAAAATAAAAGTAATAATCATTGAGGACAATATCACTTTATTAGATTCTTACAAAGACATCATTAATGAAGCCGAGATATTTAAAGTTATAGGCACATATGAAGATTGCGAAACGGCTATTTTAAATATAAAAAGTGATGATCCTGATATTGCTCTTCTTGATATACGACTTCCCGGTATAAATGGAATTGAAGGAGTTAAAAGATTAAAAAGCATCAAACCAAACCTTCTGTCCATAATGATTACGGTATACAACGACACAAAGTATATTTTTGATGCACTGTGTGCAGGAGCTATTGGATATCTAACCAAAAACACAGAGCCCGAAGAATTAATCAATGCATTAACCGAAGCATATAATGGAGGAGCACCGATGAGTGCATTAATTGCCAGAAAAGTTGTAGAATCTTTTGTCTTACCGAAAGAGAAAAGTTTATCTGATAGAGAGAATAATGTTCTACAACTCTTATCAAAAGGAAAAAGTTACGCCTCAATTGGTAATGAGCTTAATGTATCCATAAATACAATAAAAACTCATACCAGAAATATCTATGAAAAATTACAAGTGAATAGTAGAGAAGAAATTATAAAAAAATATGGAAATTAGGTTGTCCTTCTAAAATAAAAACCTCAATTAATTATCATTAGATAACTTAAATTTTATTTTCTTATGATTACTTCTTTTAATAAACCAGATATTGATCTAGTTAACTCCCTCCTGCTATATTTTTCAACACCAATAACATGAGATGCTAATGTTCCTTTTTGAAACTGAACAAAATATTCGAGTATTTGTGTTTTTATCTTTTCGTATTCATGATATTCAAAAAAGCATCCTGAATTTGTATCAAAAATAAGTTTAGATACATCTGCACCTGCAGGCCCCAACGCTATAATAGGTCTTTTAGATACCATGTATTCAAATAATTTACCCGGTATAATACATCGGGTATCTTTACTATCTATTTCGATCAATAGTAAAACTTGCGAACTTCTTTGAATTTTAATAGCATCTATATGCGGGACATATCCTTTCAATTCTAAAAAATCTGATAACCCAGCCTCTCGAATTGAAGACAATACGTCATCACTAACAGCTCCTACCAATTGTAATTGAAATGCTTCAGAAAATGCTTCGTTTTCCTTAGTTAAATCATACAAGGCTTTCCAAAGATTCTCTGGATTTCTACCAGACAATAAAGATCCTATATGTGAAAGGGTAAATTTAGTGTCCAAAATCGTTTCAGGAATCGATTCTCTGTCATAACCATTAGTCACTACAGAAACCGGAGTATTGGTAATGGCTTTAAATTCTTTTTGTGTAGTAAAACTAGTAACAACAATATGATCTGCGGTACTCAATACCTCTTTCTCCATAGATATATGCTTTTGCATAGATCGTTTTGTGAGTTTCAGTTTATCATGATACCCTATGGTAGTCCATGGATCTCTAAAATCGGCAAACCACCTTAGGCCAGTTTGTTGTTTCAACTCCTTCCCTATTAAGTGTACGCTATGGGGTGGCCCGGTAGTAATTATAGTGTCAATTTTGTTTTCTGAAAGATACTTTTCTAAATATCTTACCGAAGGTTTCACCCAGAATTTACGGGCATCTGGAATAAAAAAATTACCACGTACATACAATAGCAATCGCTGCATAAAAGATTGCTTTGCTGCACCGGCAATAATCCCTTTACTTATTGTTTTGGTCTCCTTTTTAGAAAATACCTGAGCAAAACGATAAGGTTCGAAAATAGATTGTTTTAACACTTCTATTCCTTCAGGGATTTCAAACAATAAAGAAGTATCTTCTAGAGGATATGTAGGATTCTCGGGCACATATACTATTGGTTCTATATCAAAATCTCTAAAGTACTTAACAAACTTAAGCCATCGCTGTACTCCAGGACCTCCCGCAGGTGGCCAATAATATGTAATGATCAGGACCTTCACAATATATCTTACTTATCTTCTTTGGTTAAAGATAGCAAACTCCCTGTTTTCTTATATTGAAAATACAATCCGCCAAGTATCAGTAAAACAAAAAGAATAGAACTTGTAAGCGTAATGGTACTTCCTGTTTTAACAACCTGAGGTTCGAATTTAAATTCTACCGAATGTTTTCCTGCTGGTACTTTTAGACCTCTTAGCATATAATCTACCGGGTATATAGGTGTAGTTTCTCCATCAATATATGCATTCCAACCATCTTTATAATATGTTTCAGAAAAGACAATAAAACCTGGATTAGCTGCATAAACATTGTATGCCAGATGATTAGGTTGGGTTTTAGAAATTGATACTGTAGAAATACTATCCTTTTTAGGTGTAAAACCTTCTAAATCTCCTTGATAATCTTTTCTAATAACCGCCGTCTTTTTGGTATCTATAGTATTTAATGATTCAAATTCTTTTTTATAATTGTCTACAAATTTTAGTTCTTCTACAAACCAGGCTGCTCCATTAATTGAAGGGTTTTGCTGAACATCTAGCTGTCCTTCTTTATTTTGTTGAATTACATATTTTACATTAAGCATATTAATTACTTCCAGATTACCTTTGGCAATATGGCCGAAATACATATCTTCCATTTTTCTGGGACGTACTGCAGTATACCCATTAATAGAATTAAAGAAGTAATTCGTGTGTGAATTATTAAAACCTCTTGCCTGATCTAATACTCTAAAATAAGATTCGTCTTTTAAAATTTCTTTATCCACCGCAGTTGGTTGAAAATAGTTTCTGTATTCACGCTTAGAGATAAAACCCTCATTATCAACACTACGTCTATCTACGGTAACCAAATCCATTACAATTAGTGCTCCTAGTGCGATAAGGGTAATATTTTCTGAAAACTTTTTCTTTAAACTAAGCCAAAGCACACCTCCCATTAGAATTATAAACAGAAGTGAACGCAAACTATCGCTTTTCATGATTGCAATTCGATCTTCTTTGATAGCATCAAAAATAGCAGGTTGTTCAATCCCTAGTCGAACTTCTGAAGATGATTTGAAACTAAATAAACTTCCTCCAAACAGCCAAAAAATCAGACACAATCCTCCAAAAACTCCTAATGAAATTAAAAATTTCTTTTGCCTTTCTTCAATAGATATTTTGTCATTAAAGAATCGATGCAACCCAAAAACAGCAGCAATAGGTATTAATAACTCTAAAATGACCTGAATACTTGATACTGCTCTGAACTTATTATAAAAAGGTACATAATCTATAAAAAATCTTGTTAGAAATTCTAAATTCTTACCCCAACTTAAAGCGAGAGATAATATCATTCCTGCCAGTAGCCACCAGCGAAGCCTTCCTTTAACCAATAACAACCCTAAAAGGGCTAAAAACACTACTGTTATTCCTAAATATGGAGGAGCTTCTACAAAAGGTTGTTCTCCCCAATACAGGCCTGTAACTTTAGCATAATAATTAGCTTGTTCTCTCGGCTGTCCTAATTCAATCAATTTTTGATAAAAAGCAGAATCCATCCCCAAATCAGATGCTCTACCTAATCCCATTAATTTAGGAACAAAAAGGTTTAGTGATTCTAATTTACCGTAACTGTATTCTGTAATATATTCATAATCCAATCCATTCTTTTCTGAAGAAGTCGCTGTAGTTTCTGCCAATAAATTTTTACCTCTAATACTGGTATCAACATATTCTGATGTAGATAATAAAGTTGTTGCATTTGTCGCCAACCCTAATAGCACCGCTAGCACCAATGTACCTACAGATTTTAAAAAATGTGGAATTTCTTTTTTTCGTATAGCGTCGATAAAATAAGCTACTCCCATAACCAGAGTAAGTAACCCCAGATAATATGTCATCTGATAATGGTTGGCTTGTATTTCTAAGCCCATTGCCAGTGCTGTTAATAAAAACCCCCAAACATATCTTTTCTGAAAAACCATTATAATTCCCGAAAGAACTAACGGAAAGTAAGCAATAGCATGTGCTTTAGAATTATGCCCCACTCCTATTATGATAATTAAATATGCCGAAAACCCAAAAGCTAACGCTCCCAAAATAGCAATTTTCCATGGGATGCGCATGACAAGCATCAAAATATAAAAGCTAAGCAAGTAAAGAAAAAGATAATCTGCTGGTCTAGGTAAAAAACGAATCAAACGATCCAATTTATCCATGTAATCATGCGGAAATTTTGCTCCTAACTGGTAAGTAGGCATTCCCCCATAAGCAGAATTATTCCAATACGTTTCTTTACCGGTATTAGTTCGATAATCGTTTTGTTGTTTAGCCATACTCTCATAATGCTTTATATCATTTTGATAGAGCATTTTCCCACTTAATACTGGGTTAAAATAAGCTAATGAAACTATTACAAAACCTAAAACGACAAGAATATGAGGTAAAAATCTTTTAATTAAAGACATGATGTGTGTGAGTTTACTAATAAAGAGCCAAATTAATCAATTTCCTCATAATCGATATATTCTCCTACATCTTTATTAGAATAATTTTGTTTAGTTTTTTTTTCAATAGTTACCTCACCTTCTGTAGACTGCCGGGGTTGTTGATATTGATCAAATTGCTGTTTAAATTTCTCTCCAGCTTTCTTTGTAACATATCTAAGCAATAGAGGACCAAATAACCGCGTTATTATCTTTAGTCCATAATATACTAAGATTATAATGAGAATTATCTTTAATACCCCTTGTAGCGATGCTTCCTGCATAACATTTTTTTTCAAAAATAATGAACTCTGTATACAATTACATGTAGACAGTCCTAAAAAAATGATAAAATCTGCTATATTTGAACCAAATCTATTGAGTATGTACCCTAAGTCTATTCTGTTATTAATTATCACATTTCTATGTACCCTAACGGTTTCTGCACAATATACCGAGAAGATCAATACCAATAGACCTGGTACATCACAGGGTGCTTTCTCGGTTGGTAATAATGTTTTACAATTAGAAGGTGGTTTTGGCTTTGGAAAAGAAAAACATAAACTCCTTAATACAAAGACAAATGTTTTTAAGTTCGATTATTCTGTGCGATACGGTTTATTAATCGAACAATTAGAACTTAGACTAAATGGTACCTTTAGAGCAGATGGAGTAAAACAAACCATTGGAGGTAATGAAGAAAAAATAAAGAGAAGTAACTTTGAAGTAAATACGATTGGTGCAAAATATTTGATTTATGATCCATATAAGAAGCCAAAAAAAGATTCTACTAATTATGATGAATTAAAAAGCTGGAAAGAGCGTTACAGATTTAAGTGGAAAAGCTTAATCCCTGCAGTTTCTGCTTATGTAGGAGCCAATTTTGTATCAAAAGACAACCCTTTTACTGCACCTAATGATGATACCTTTAGTCCAAAGATTGTTTTAATGACCCAGAATAACTGGACTACGAGTTTGAATGGAAACTGGGTATTGGTAACTAATTTGATTGTCGATAAAGTAACAACAGATGATCCGATTATCGGTTGGATTATTACTTCTACTCATACAATAAATGAAAAATGGGCTGCTTTTGGAGAATACCAAGGGCAAAAAAGTGATTTTTATAGTGATAATATTCTTAGACTTGGAGGAGCCTATTTATACAATAAAGATCTGCAGCTGGATGCAAACATTGCTTTCAATTTTAAAGACACCCCTTCTATTTTTACTTTTAGTTTTGGGGCATCTTATCGATTTGATTGGCATACCAAAGACGAGATCATTGAGCAACCAGGATTAGAAGGCGGCATTAAAGAAGGAGAGAAAGAAGAAAATGAGGATGAAGGAGAGAATGAAGAAGATGAACAAGATGGGTTGGATGAACTTGAAGAAGGAGAAGAAATAGAAAATGATAGCCTTAAATTGAGAAAAACTCCTTTTGTTAATGATTTTGAAGACGATGGTTTCAGAGATGCAATCGAAAGCGACCTTGATCAAAGACGAACTGAAGAACGACTGGAACGTGAACGTATTGAAAACGAGAAAATAGCTAAAAAAGAAGATAAGAAATTTAGAAAAGAAGAAGCTAGACGTCTAAAACGTGAAGCAAAAGAAGCCAGAAAAGCTGAAAAGGCTGAAATCCAAGCCGAGAAAGAAAAGCAAAAAATGATCAATGATATCGATGCCGAATTGGATAAAATGGAGAAAGAACAAGGTGTGGATCAAGAACTACAAGATATAGATAAAGAGCTTCAGGAACTCGAAAAAATGGAAAAAGACTTAGATTCTGATAATCAAGAAAAAGAAGAGAAAAAAGAAGAGAAAAAAGAAGAGAAAAAGGAAGAGGAAGATGTAGATGCTGAATACGAAAAGTATCAAAAAGAACAAGAAAAAACTAAGAAAGCAGAAGAAAAGAGAAGAAGAAAAGAGGAAAAGAAGCGTCAAAAAGAAGAAAAGAAAAGGAAAAAAGAAGAACAAAAGCGCAAAAGCAAAGAAGAAAAGGATAATAAAACCGATGATTCGGATCTTGATAAAGAATTAGAAAAAATAGATCAGTAATTAGTGATAAAAAGCAGGAATAAAACTCTTTAAAGCACCTAAATAAAGAATCTAATGCAATTATTACTAAAATGATCTGTATGCAACCATAATATTTAATAAAAGGATTATATATTTGTGATGAATTAGAGATGATATATGATTACGATTAAAGAAATTACTTCAAAAGGAGATTTAACAACGTTTGTTAAATTTCCTTTTGAATTATATAAAGATTCCCCATACTATGTCCCTTCTATTATCAAAGAAGAAGTAGATGTGATGAATCCAAAGAAGAATCCTGTTTTTAGAAACTCTGATGCAAAATATTTTTTGGCTTACAAAGGCGATACCATAGTAGGAAGAATCGCTGCAATTATAAATTGGATTGAAGTAAACGAACAAAAAAAACCTAAAGTACGCTTTGGATGGTTTGATGTGATCGATGACATTGAAGTAACTAAAGCGTTATTAAAAAAAGTTTCAGAATATGGAACTCAACATGGTTTAGAATATATGGAAGGCCCGGTAGGTTTTTCGAATATGGATAAAGCAGGAATTCTAATTAAAGGATTCGAAGAGTTAAATACCATGATTACCTGGTATAATTACCCTTACTATTCAAAACATATGGAGCAACTTAATTTTGAACCAGCTGCTACATGGGTAGAATACAAAATAAGAGTTCCGAAAAAGACAAAAGAAAAGGTAATAAAATTTGCTGAGGTAATTAAAGAACGCTATCAGCTTAAACTTCTCAAATTCAAAAAAAGTAAAGAAATACTTCAGTATGCAGATGACATGTTTGATCTACTAAACAAAACCTATAGTAGCTTACAAACTTTTGTTCCTATACAGCAGTACCAGATAGATATGTATAAGAAAAAATACTTACCCTATCTAAATCCCGAATATATTACCTGCATTGCTGATAAAACAGGGAAACTTATAGCATTTTCGATCGTAATGCCTTCATTCTCTAAGGCTTTGAAAAAAATGAATGGTAAAGTATACCCGCTAAGATTTTTACATATCCTAAAAGCACAACGTAGAAATGATACAGCAGCTTTTTATCTTATAGGAGTTGATCCAGAATACCAAAATAAAGGAGTTACTGCACTTATCTTTAAAGAAATGAATGAAGCTTTTCTTCGTAATGGGATCGAAGTTGTCGAAACTAATCCCGAGCTTGAAGAAAATAAAGCAATCCAGGCCCTTTGGAATGGTTATGAACATGAGCAACATAAGATGAGGCGAACGTTTAGAAAAAGCATTTAACCCCTTTTATTTTTAACTATATATTAATTGTGTTAAGGAGGATTATTATAATCCTAATTTTATATTTAAGATTATTAATACGTAGTTAAATAATGAATAGCTAACACCATCTTCGTAGATTTCATCTATTTTTAGTAAGACCAACATTTCTACTTGTAGTAAATAGATATAATGCAATCTAAAAACAAAAATATTAAGGGTTTGACTTTTTAAAGTTGAACCCGTTTTTCAAATATAGTTAATAACTGATCAATATGGTACCTCCTTATATGATTGATATTGATTATCTCCTTAACAACTTCCCAAGTAGCGAAACATTCAGATTTGGTCACAGTTTGATCTATAAATTTTTCTATAATCAAAATATTGTCCTGATTTCTTGAAAACTAAAAGAATCAGGACAGAACATTATAGTCAAATTCTACATTTACCTCAGTTATCCAATGTAATAACAGTAAACACAAAGACATATGCCTGAGTGTCTATAATGGTTCGGGAAAAATCTATTAAATATTAATTTACTTTAAATTATTACTATTATGAAAAAACAAAAATTAAGTTTCAAAAAATTATCCCTTGAAAAGTCAACTGTTACAGAATTAAATCTTAGAAAAATTGTTGGTGGAGTACGTATGGATGAGCAGATCACCAAAGATCCAACATTAAATGTGACTTGTCATTGCTAAAATACTTAGAGTATTTATACTCAAAAGGCTACTAAAAAGTAATTTTAGTAGCCTTTTTTATAATTCTATTTATTTTGTAGTAAAACCAACTCCCTACCCTATTTCAAGAAATATTGGTGTTAGCTTTTTATTCTCCCATTGCAGCAGCAACAGCAGCAGACATACGTTTATAAGTTCCGTTTTCTAATCGTTCTCGTATGGCAGAAAATGCATTAAGTGTTTCTTCTATATCCTCTAAGGTATGAGAGGCTGTAGGAATTAACCTCAATAATATTAGTCCTTTAGGTATAACTGGATATACTACAATAGAACAGAAAATCCCATAATTCTCTCTAAGATCTTTTACCAGAGCCATAGCTTCAGGAATACTTCCTTTTAAATATACTGGTGTTACGCAACTCTGCGTAGTTCCTAAGTCAAACCCTCTTTCTTTAAGTCCATTCTGCAAATTATTTACATTCTGCCATAGTTTAGCTTTTAGTTCGGGCATTGTTCTAAGCATATCTAAACGCTTAAGAGCTCCTACTACTAATTGCATCTGCAATGATTTTGCAAACATTTGAGAACGTAAATTATACTTTAAATAATCTATAATCTCTTGATCAGCAGCAATAAATGCTCCTGTACTCGCCATAGATTTAGCAAACGTAGCAAAGTATACATCGATTTGATCCTGAATACCTTGCTCCTCACCTGTTCCTGCTCCTGTTGCTCCTAATGTACCAAATCCGTGTGCATCATCAACAAACAATCTAAAGTTATACTTTTCTTTTAAAGCTACAATTTCTTTTAGTCTTCCTTGCTCTCCTCGCATTCCAAAAACACCTTCAGAAATCAGTAAAATCCCTCCTCCAGTCTTTTGTGCCATTTTGGTGGCTCTCATCAAGTTTTTATCAATACTTTCTATATTGTTATGTCGATACGTATATCGCTGTCCTTGATGTAATCGTACTCCATCAATAATACAAGCATGTGCATCTACATCATATACAATGATATCATCTTTACTTACCAGTGCATCAATTGTAGAAACCATTCCCTGGTATCCAAAATTTAATAAATATGCTGCTTCTTTATCGACAAACTCTGCTAATTCATCTTGTAATTGTTCATGAAGATCTGTATGCCCACTCATCATCCTAGCTCCCATTGGATACGCAGATCCATAAGCTGCTGCTGCCTCTGCATCTACCTTACGAACTTCTTCTTTATTTGCTAATCCCAAATAGTCATTGATACTCCAGGTAATTACTTCTCTCCCTTGAAACCTCATTCTATTTGATATAGGTCCTTCTAGTTTAGGAAAAACAAAATATCCTTCTGCCTGATCCGCCCACTTTCCTAATGGTCCTTTGTCTTTATAAATCTTATCAAATAAATCTCTCATTTATCAAAAAATTGTTTCTTATAAGTGTGCGAAAATACGGAAAATTGATTTGATGACATAATTATATTCAATTTCACTTTTATAAAGTGCTATTTTAACACTTTACAAAATCTACTACACAATGAACCATAAGTATTTTAATGATTTCTTGTAATTTAATAAATAAAACTGATATCAACAATTGAGGAAATAGGAACCATATTATGAAAATAATATCAAAAAAAAACATCCCAAAATATCGGGATGTTTATAATTCTATTTTAAATATATTTTATTTAATGAATTGCACTTTTGTTGCATCAATTTCATTCTTGCTATCAAAAAATCCTTGTTCTGTCATCCAATCATCACTAAATACTTTACTCATATATCGTGATCCATGATCGGGAAGAATAATAATAACATTACTATTTTCATCAAATTCACCTTGTTCTGCAAGTTGTTTCACACCTTGTATAGCTGCTCCACTTGTGTATCCTAAAAACAGGCCTTCTTTTTTCACTAATTCTCTAGCAGTATGTGCACTATCTTCATCACTAACCTTTTCAAATTTATCAATAACATCAAAATCTGTTGCAGTAGGGATTAAATTTTTACCCAGACCTTCAATTCTATAAGGATATATTTCTTCCTCATCAAATTCTCTGGTTTCATGATACTTTTTTATAACCGATCCGTAGGCATCGATTCCCAATACACGTACATTACTATTTTTTTCTTTTAAAAATCTTGCAGTACCTGAGATAGTTCCTCCGGTTCCACAACATGCTATAAAATGTGTAAGCTTACCATTGGTTTGCTCCCAAATCTCTGGTCCAGTAGAATTATAATGAGCGTCAATATTTAATTCGTTAAAATATTGATTTATATATACAGATCCTTTTATTTCTTCATGAAGTCTTTTTGCCACCTGATAATACGATCTTGGATCATCAGCACTTACATGGGCCGGGCATACATATACCTTTGCTCCCATATTCTTAAGCATTGCAATTTTATCCTTAGAGGATTTAGAACTAACAGCAAGAATGCAATCATAACCTTTGATCACACTAACCATTGCTAAACTAAAACCTGTATTACCACTTGTTGTTTCAATAATGGTGTCGCCAGGTTTAAGAATACCTTTTCTTTCTGCTTCTTCTATAATATAAAGTGCAATTCTATCTTTGGTGGAGTGTCCCGGGTTAAAAGATTCTACTTTTGCGTAGTAATTTCCCGGAAAATCGTTCATAATTCTGTTTAATTTTATAAGCGGGGTATCGCCAATAAGCTCTAAAACATTATTATAAGCCCTAATATCTTCTCTCATATAATTGTGTTTTACAGATTTGTGGGATAAAATGGGGGTCCACTAACTGTTACAAAAACGGTACGAAGTTACATTATTTTTTTTAATTACTCTTTGATACTTTCTAAATCTAATAAAAAGGCATATTCTTCTGCCACTTCTTTAAGTGCTTCAAATCTTCCTGAGGCTCCTCCATGCCCGGCTTCCATATTTGTATGTAATATCAATAAATTCTTATCTGTCTTTAACTCTCTTAATTTTGCTACCCATTTTGCAGGTTCCCAATATTGCACCTGAGAATCATGCAAACCTGTATTTACTAACATATTAGGATATTTCTGAGCTACAACATTATCATAAGGAGAATATGACTTCATATATGTATAATATTCTTTTTCATTAGGATTACCCCATTCATCGTATTCTCCTGTGGTTAAAGGAATACTATCATCAAGCATTGTACTTACAACATCTACAAAAGGTACCGATGCTACTACTCCATTATATAATTCTGGCGCCATATTAACTATCGCCCCCATCAATAATCCTCCTGCAGAACCTCCCATAGCATATAAATGATTGGTAGAAGTATATCCTTGTGCTATTAAAGACTTTGAACAATCAATAAAATCTGTAAACGTATTTTTCTTTTTAAGAAGTTTTCCATCTTCATACCAGGATCGTCCCAGATATTCGCTTCCTCTTATATGGGCAATGGCATAAATAAATCCTCTATCCAGCAAACTTAATCTCGCCGTAGAAAAATAAGGATCTATAGTTGATCCATATGAACCATAACCATATTGTAATAATGGGTTACTTCTATTCTTTTGTAATCCTCTTTTATATATTAAAGAAATAGGAATTTTAGTTCCATCCTCGGCGGTTGCCCATACTCTTTCTGAAACATAATTACTTTTATCAAATTTACCACCAAGGACTTCTTGTTCCTTTTTTACTTTTTTCTCCTTAGATTCCATATCAAAATCAATTACCGAATTAGGAGTAGTAAGAGAATTATAAGAGTATCTTAGGCTTTTGGTATCAAAATCAGGGTTTGTACTTACATAAGCGGTATAGGTTTCATTATCAAAAGGAAGGTAATAATCAGCAGTACCGTCCCATCTTTTGATATTAATCTTATTTAAACCATTATTACGCTCACTAATAACTAAATACTCTTTAAAAATCTCTACATCTTCTAGTAAAACATCTTTTCGATGTGGTATGACATCTTTCCAGTTCTCTTTGGCAGTATTATCCTCAGATACCTTCATCAGCTTAAAATTAGTAGCTTCGTCTGCATTGGTTAACACATAGAAATGATCTTCATAATGTGCTATCCCATATTCTACTCCTCTTATTCTTGGCTGAAAAACTTTAAATTCTCCTGTAGGGTCATCGGATCTTAAAATTCTATATTCTGAAGTTAGCGTACTACTTGACCCTATTACAAGGTATTTTTTAGATTTGGTTTTATATACAAATGTAGAAAAGGTATCATCTGTTTCATTAAAAATCTCTACATCATCTGATATTGAAGTTCCCAGAACATGCCTATAAATCTTATTAGACCGTAATGTTTCATTATCTTTTTTGGTATAAAATAAGGTTTTACTATCTGTAGCCCAGGTACTACCGCCAGTTGTAGTTTCTATAATCTCTGGATATATTTCACCTGTTTCAAGGTTTTTTATTCGTATGGTATATTTACGTCTGCTTACGGTATCTACACCAAATGCAGCTAACTTATTATCAGGGCTAATACTAAGTCCGGATAATCTATAATAACTATATCCTTCGGCTTCTTTGTTACAATCAAAAAGAATTTCTTCTTCTGCATCAAGGCTTTCTTTTTTTCTGGAATATATAGGATAATCTTTTCCTTTTTCGAAACGAGTTAAATACCAATACCCATTTAATTTATACGGAACTGAAGAATCATCCTCTTTGATACGACTTTTCATTTCTTCAAAAAGGTTTTCCTGAAACTTCTTTGTATGAGCAGTCATCTTATCATTATAAGCATTCTCTCGTTCTAAATAATCAAGTACCTCCTGATTTTCTCGATCATTTAACCAAAAATAGTTATCAACACGAACATCATCATGTTTTTCTAGATTTGTTGGTTTTTTAGCTGCTATAGGAGGTTGAACTTTAGAATCCAATGTCGTCATGGTATTTTATTTACAAGAAGTTGCAAAAATAAGAGATAATAAGAATATAATGAATGAAGTTTTCATAATAATCTTGTTAGTTTATTAACAGCCAAAGTACTAATTTTGTATTTATAAATTTTAAAAACACATACACATGTTTGGAGATATGATGGGGATGATGGGTAAATTAAAGGAAACCCAGCAAAAAGTAGAGAAAACTAAAGAAAGATTAAATACCGTTTTGGTAGATGAAGAAAGTTCTGATGGTTTACTTAAAATTACGCTCACCGCAAATCGAGAAGTCAAAAAAATTGCTATATCCGATCAACTATTAGAAGACAAGGAACAGCTAGAGGATTATTTAATTTTAACTTTAAATAAGGCTATCACAAAAGCAACACAGGTTAATGAAACAGAATTGGCTGCCGTTGCTAAAGAAGGTATGCCAAATATCCCCGGGATGGATTTATTTAAATAGCCTTGTCATTAATTAAAGGGTATTGGACTTTAAAAAAGTGCAGTTAGCTATTTTTATATTTTTCTTTCTCCTTTTAATTCTATAATTTTAACAAAAGCTAAAAAATTAACTAAAATCTGACAATATGTTTGAACTCAAAAATAAGGAAGGGTCTAGCTATCATTTTACCTTAAAAGCTAAAAACGGACAAGTTATCTTAAGTAGTGAGGTTTACAATAGTAAATCTGCTGCAGAAAACGGAATTGCATCGGTTAAGAAAAATGCATCTGAAGATGGAAGATATGAGCGTAAGACAGCAAAAAATGGTAAATTCTATTTTAACCTAAAAGCAGGTAATGGCCAGGTAATAGGTAGTAGTCAGATGTATGCTTCTGAATCTGGAATGGAAAATGGCATCAATTCGGTTAAAGAAAATGCATCGGGTGCCGATACTAAAGAAATTTAATTTTTAAGTGTTTATAAATAAAGCTGCTCATTTATACATGAGCAGTTTTATTTTTATCCAAAGTAACCGAAGTTAGTAGTTCTAAAAAGTATTCATGTTTTTCTTGGGTATACTCCAAGTGTGTTACAAATCTTAATTTACCTTGCCCCATTCCATAAAAATGAACATTTTTTGATGCCATTTCTGCAATAAACTCTTCTTCATTACCATCTATAATAAATATAACTATATTGGTATCTATAGGTTCGACCTGTTTTACAAAAGGTAGCTTTTCTAATACTTCTCCAATTTCTTCGGCTCTTTTGTGATCTTCTGCTAATCGATCGATATGATGTTCTATAGCATATAATCCGGCAGCTGCCAAATACCCTAACTGGCGCATTCCTCCTCCTAATATTTTTCTGATACGAATCGCATGTTCCATAATATCACTACTACCGACTAAAACAGATCCTATTGGTGCTCCCAGACCTTTGCTTAAACAAACAGAGATCGAATCAAAAACTTCTCCGTATTGTGCAGCTCTTTCATTTTTGGCTACTAGGGCATTCCATAATCGTGCCCCATCCAAATGATATCCAAGATGATGCTGATCACATACTTGTCTTATTTTTTTAATTTCTTCAAAATCATAACATGCTCCACCTCCTTTATTGGTCGTATTCTCTATGCACACCAAACTTGTTAACGGACTATGATAAAAATCTGGTGGATTAATTGCTGCTTCTACCTGTTCTGCTGTAACCATTCCTCTATGGCCATCTAGTAATTTGCATGATACGCCACTATTAAAAGAAACTCCTCCTCCTTCATAATTATATACATGAGCAAATTTATCAGCTATCAATTGCTCGCCTGGTTGTGTATGCAATTTAATAGCAGCCTGGTTTGCCATACTCCCCGAAGGGAAAAACAATGCAGTATCTTTACCAAACATTTGTGCTACCTTTTCCTCTAATGCATTTACTGTAGGGTCTTCTTTATACACATCATCCCCTACCTCAGCATTCATCATTGCAGTAAGCATTTCTGGAGTAGGTTTGGTTATGGTATCACTTCTAAGATCTATTTTCATTTTTTTATTATACTATATGATTTATATTGCAATCTACTCGACCAATAAAAATAATGCTATTTTTGCGAATAGCACTAACATATTGCTCTAAAATAAATGTTCCTTCAAAAAAATATTATGTATAGGTTTTTTATATATTGTTTTTTACTGCAATTTCTTTTTACCCCGACCTCATTAAAGGCGCAACACTATTCAGATTCACTACAGCAAAAAAGTTATAAAGAGTTACAAAATCTTTTTTTAGAAAATCGCAATGTAGATTCTGTAAACGCAAAAAAGATTTTGAAGGTTTATATAGAAAAAGCAAAGAAAAACCTAGATACTCTGAAAATAGCACAAGCCTTTCGACTTTATTGCCTGGATAAAAGTGAAGAAAAAAAACAACCCTATTTAGATAGTATTATTGCCATTACTAAGAATAAACAAAATAAAAACTACCCTGCCTTTGCTTATCACAGGAAAGCACAGTTTTTTCTACATCAACAAAGAAATATTGAAAAGACATTAAATAATCTTAACCTGGCTCGTAAGTATGCAAAATTGAATAACAATACCCGTCTTTTATATAGAATAAAACATCACATTGGCATTATTAAAAGTGAGCATTTAAATGAAAAAGAGGAGGCTTTGGCTATTTTTAAAGAGTCTGAAAAATTTTATAAAGATAACGACAAATATATCTATAGATATTTATTTACTCTACATGTAATTGCAGAAACGTATATAGGTCTTAAAAAATACGATTCTGCATCATATTATAATAACCTGGGATATAACAAAGCTGTAAACGGGGCTAATACTGAACAAAACAAAATGAAAGCCTATTTTATTTTATGTGAAGGGATTAACCAATATACTCAAAAAAAATACACAGCCTCTATTGACAGTATAAATAAAGCTATACCTACAATGATAGAATATAACGATATTTCTAATATCATTGATAGTAATTTTTATTTAGGAAAATCATATTATGACCATGGTAACAAAGAAAAAGCAATACCACTTTTTAAAAAAACAGATTCTATATTAGAAACGTTAAATTCTATCCCACAATACAAACATGTTAAAACCTACGAGTACTTAAAAAATTACTATAAAGAAATAAATGATCTACCTAACCAAAATAAATATTTAGATAAATTAAATACTGTATTAGATAATTATCTAAATGATCAAATTTTTATTAGTAGAAAAGTAAAAGAAGACTATGATATTCCTTTGCTAATAGAGGAGCAACAGGCAATCATAAAAAAACTAAATAAAAATAATGATACTTACATTTCGGGATTATTAATTTCGGGAATACTTTTACTAATTTCTGGAGGACTAATCTACTACCAGTATCGAAAAAGACGATTGTATAAAATTAGGTTCGAACAGCTGATTATCGATTCTAAATCAAATACGCATACACCTCATTCAAACCAAGAAGTTAAGTCTACTAAAAGTTCGGATTTAAAAGTACCCGAAAAACATATAACTTATATACTGAGTAAGCTTGATGAGTTTGAAAAAAACTATGGTTTTTTAAATATTGGAGTAAGTTCTCAATCTCTGGCTGATGATATAGAAACCAATGTTAAATATCTATCACGAGTCATTAATCATTACAAAAACAAAAGTTTCACCAGCTATCTAAATGAGTTACGAATCACCTATGCTGTAAAAGAACTACAGGAAAATGTAATGCTACAAAAGTTTACTATAAAAGCTATCGCTAGCGAATTTGGATATAACAGTGCTGAGACTTTTTCTAACGCCTTTTACAAACAGGTAAAGATAAAACCTTCTTATTTTATTAAAGAATTAAGAAAGGTAAAAAATGATAAAGAAACTCCATTTATTTAAGCTATTAACGCTTCTTAAAAACACGAAATTCCAGAATTCCGTGTAATGTGAATAATTTTTCCATTTAAAAACAACGGTTTTTACATACATTCGTGATCAACTCACAAAACAACAAAACATATTACGTCATGAAAAAAAAATCACTCAACACAAAAAAACTAACTTTAAAAAAATTTGAAATTTCTAAATTTAATGAGTTAAATAAAATTTATGGAGGCGGAGGAGGTAGTGTACCGCAAAATGGAGCTGCTCGATGTGTCTCTGACTCTTGTGGAAATAATGGAAAATGTGATTCTTCTATCTATTATCAATTTGATTAGAAGATGAATAGTTTCAAAACCATTTTTAACAACGGTTTTTACATACATTCGTGATCAACTCACAAAACAACAAAACATATTAGTCATGAAAAAAAAATCACTCAACACAAAAAAACTAACTTTAAAAAAACTTGAAATTTCTAAACTTAATGGATTAAGTAAAATTTATGGAGGATTTCCAGGAGGAGGTAGTACACCTCAAAATGAGGCCGGCTGTGCCTCTCAATCTTGTAAGCGTAATAATGATTGTGATACTATTTATGTGGATAGAAAATAAACAATTTTAAAAACCACCCTTTACAATCTCATATAATACCATATCTGATCAGATATGGTATTCTTTTTTACAACAATATCATCAAATCGTTACAGCAATATCTGGTATTTTTGCTTCTAGTAGCTGGCCGTTTTGTAATGCAACTACTCGATCTGCCATTGCAATGGTATCGGGTCTATGAGCAATAATTATTCTTGTAATGTTTAATTTCTTTATTGTAGTATTCACTACAGACTCTAATCCTACATCAAGATGTGAGGTAGCTTCATCGAGGAACAATATTTTAGGTTTTTTGTATAAAGCTCTTGCGAGTAGCAATCTTTGTTTTTGTCCTCCAGACAGACTACTTCCCATATCACCGATTAAAGTATGATATCCCATTGGCATTGCCATGATATCTTGGTGTATAGCCGCCATCTGCGCGCATTGTTCTATCCATTCCTGATCAAAATCAGGGTCAAAGAAGCAAATATTATCTGCAATGCTACCCGATAACAGCTGGTCATTTTGCATTACCGTACCTATTAAATTTCTATACGTTCGTAGCCCCACTTTTCGTATATCATATCCATCAACAAGAATAGTTCCTGTTTCTGGTTTTAGTAATCCCAACATTACTTTCATTAACGTTGTCTTTCCGCATCCAGATGCTCCCACTACTGCTATAGAACTCCCCTCTTCTATTTTAAAATTAAGATTCTTAAACAAATACGGTTCATTATCAGAATATCTAAAACTAATATTCTCTAGATTTAGCTCGCCTTTTACCTGTGATAATTGCCTTTTGCTATCGATATCTTCTTCTTGCCTCGTAAGGATAATATCTCCTAGGCGTTCCATATGAAGGGAAAGCATTTTAAATTGTATAAATTTATTAACCAAAGCAGAAGCCTTTTCTGTAAACTGACTTTTATAGGACATAAAAGCATATAACATTCCAATAGTCATTAGGCTATCCATTACCAGTGAGGCAGCCAGATAAATCACAATTATATTTTCGAGTCCAAATAAAAACCCATTAATAAAGTTATAGCCAATATCCAATTTGCCAATTTGTATACCAGTATTCATAGCATCGGCATAATAATTATGCCATACAGTTTGTCGTTGACTCTCGTTACCAAATAGCTTAACGCTCTGGATACCTCTAACGGTTTCCATAAAATTAGAATTCTGTTTGGCATCTGCTACAATGGCCTCTTCTTTCAATTGCCTGTACGGGCGATACAATGCTAATCGCACTATTATATATATCGCTACAGCTGCCAAAACAATAAAAGCAAGTGTTGCGCTGTATATAAACATCATAACCAGAAGCCCGATAGCCATTATACCATCTACAACGGTTTCAATAAGACCAGTAGTTAATAGTTGTTTTACATCTTCCAGAGATCCGAATCGGGAGATGATATCACCAATATGTCTTTTTTCAAAGTAATCCATTGGCAATTTTAGCAAATGCCGTAACAGATTTGCTGCCATTTGGATATTGAGCTGTGTTCCCATATACAAAATAACGACTCCGCGTAACGCAGTTACTGCCAAATTAACCAGCTTCATAAGACCAAAACCTAATGCTAGTATCAATAATAAATCCAAATCTCTGCTAATAATAACATCATCGACCACTAACTGCATATAAAATGGAGTTGCTATAGCAAATACCTGTAGTAACAATGACAATACCAGAATTTGTGTCAATACCCTCTTTAAACCTGTAATTCTACTCCAGAAATCAGATAGTTTTGCTCTTTTTGAAATTTTTTCTGGCTTAAAATCAGGTGTAGGTGTCAGTTCTAATGCTACTCCTGTAAAATGCTTCGAAACTTCTGACAGCTTCATTATTCTTTTTCCAACGGCTGGATCATGGATAGTGATTTTATTTCCCTTTACTGATGTGAGTACAACAAAATGATTTAAATTCCAGTGTAAAATACACGGAGTTTTTAGTTGCGAAAGCTCTTCTAATTCAAGGCGTAGCGGTCTGGAGCTAAACTGAAGATTATCTGCTAATTTTATAAGCCCTTGTAGCGTTGCTCCTTTAGAAGATATAGAATATTTACGTCGCAACGAGTTTAGATCCAATTTATGTCCATAGTAATTAGCAACCATAGCCATAGAAGCCAACCCGCATTCTGCTACCTCTGTTTGTATGATGACGGGGACTCTTTTTCCCCAGCCGTAATGAAGTAAATGAATTGGATTTTGCATATACTATAATTTTCCTTTTAGACTATAAATAGGTTCTAACAACCATTGCCCCAGGCTGCGTTCTTCCAAAATAATATCTGCGGCTACAGACATTCCTGATTGCAATGGCATTCTTTTACCATATGCATTAATAGTTTGTACATCTAGAGCAACTTTTATGCGATATACAGGTTCTTGCATAGGAATAGGTATAGCTACCTCATTTGGGTTAATAACTGCTTCTGCTATTTGTACAATTTTGCCTTGATACAATCCATATCGCTGATATGGAAAAGCATCATACCGTAACAATACCTGTTGATTCTTTTTTATAAAACCTATAGCTCTAGAAGGCAAAAACAACTCGGCATACAATGTTGTATTCTCTGGTATGATGGTTAGTATAGGTACAGCAGAAGACACATTTTGCCCAATATTAACTTGTGTTGAAGTAATGCGACCATTTACCGGGGCTTTAATCATATAAGAATGACTATTATTTAGTTCTATAAGACGTTCTTCTTTTTGTGCCAGCTGGTTTTGCAATTCTTTTAATCGTGTACTTTTTCGCAAAGGAGATTGCTCCTGCTGTTTTCGTATATTGGCTATTTCTGTTTTCTTATTGATTTGTAATCTTTTGGTAGCATTAAAAGATGCCTTAGCACTAAAATATACACTTCTTTTACTACTAAGGTTATCTTCAGAAACTAGCCCTTTCGCTCTTAGTTGTTTGTAGGTATTCCATTGGTTTTTTGCCAATAGTACTTGTTCTTTCTGGCTTTGTAATTGTTGATTGATCTGATAATATTCATTCTTATGATTTATAAGAATGGTGGATAATCGGCTACCTTCGCTATCCAAAACTTGTGTTTCATCAATAATTCGTTGTTCGAGGTTTATTTTTTGCTGCTCTAGTCGGGTAATTAATTGTTGATTGATACTAATACTATCTTTTGTACCTCGTTCTGTAGTAACTTCGAGTAGGTTTTGGCCTTTACTAATTTTTTGACCATCTGTACTATGTTTTTTATCAATAACTCCGTTAAATGGAGCATACACTCGCACTAAACCTTTGTCGGGCACCAAATACCCCGTTACCATCTCACGGCGGGCAAAGGTTCCGAACGCTAAAAAAAGCCCCACCATCGTAACTACAAAAACCAGTATACCTGTAAATATCCAAAATGATATAGGTCGTATTAATAAAACATCTCCCAATAAACGTTGGGTATTATTTTTTATGGCTTCTTTACGAAATAGCGGGGAACTCATAAGCTTTATTTATTTAGTGAATTCTTTGTGTAAAATTTTCACATTCAAAATTATTAGATTGCCTTGTTGGATTTGTAGGAAAACTAATATGACAGGTCGGAGTACAAGAATCTACTACTCCTCCTTTTATCGTATTCATTTCAAGGTTTGATATGGTGCACTTATTAAGGTTCAGTTTTTTAATTTTATTGTTTTTCATGATATCATTAATTTTATATTGTTAATTTCTTTAAATCGTCTCAACAAAAGATTACATACAGGCCCAATTATATGGACCTGTATGATATTTAGAGTATTAGTCTTCAGACATACTACCTACAACCGCACCAATAATAGCACCTACTATAGCACCTATTGGCCCTCCTATTGCATTTCCGATACCAGCACCTGTTGCTGCGCCACTCGCGGCATCACCACCATTAACTTCCTGTACTTCTTCAAATTTTAAATCTCTCATATCTATGATTTTTATTAATAAATTTATTTAGTGTTGTTAAAATATATTTGGATATTTAGGATACCAAGGTACTATACTAGTCTCCTTGTACCTGATCACCAACGTATCCACCAGCTGCACAACCTATTGTTTGACCATAAGTACGACCTATATTCATACCAATATAAGTCCCTACTAATGTTCCCACAGGTCCAAACAATGAACCTATTGCACCGCCAATGTATCCTCCTGCTGTTTGACCACCAACCTGTCCAGCCACGGCTCCTGCTACACAACCTACAGCAGCACCTTCAGCAGGGCCACCTCCGATTTCTTGAATTTCTTCAATTTTTAGATCTCTCATTTTTGTAATTTTAAATTGTTAAACATAAATTTCTATCAAAGCGCTTCAATACCAACAAACATAGGGTAACAAGAAAGTTCATTGCAACAAGTTGTATTGGGTATTCCAGAATTTCGAGCGTTTTTCCAGAATTTCGATTTTGTTTCTTTGTAAAAAATTAAGGTTTTTAGAAATGCAGTAAATATTGCTTTTAAGAATTATAAAAAAACTCAAAAATGGCTATATGAAGTCTGTGCTAATAGAAGCACTTGATAATATTTTGAAATTATCATTATGCGGCTTTAAGATCATAACCATATCAATTATGTTATTCTTAAAATCCGGACCTTCGACTTTTTTAGTCTTTTGAGAAAGTCTTACAACGCTTATATTCTCATCTTCCTGTAATATTTTGATATCTTCAAAATTTGCCTCTAGCGTATAACTAGACAAAACTGTTCTTAGTTGTTCTTTACCTGCATTAAACAAAACGTTATCTGGATGATGAAGATCAAATATTGTATCCAGATTCCTTTCTTTATAGGCAGAAGACAAGCTTTCAAAAAAGGCATTAAGATTGGTATTCATTATACATTTTTTATAAGTTATTAATTAATCAGGGTAATTATCATGATTACCCTGATTAGTATCTAATTATTCTGGATTAACATCTACTTGCGGCAATAAATCCACCTGCAATAGCTCCAAATAAACCTCCAACAACTGCTCCTACTATACTTCCTGCAGGGGTAGCCGATGTTCCTATTGCACCTCCAATACCTGCACCAGTTCTAGCTCCTCCTAGAGCACCAGCCAAAATACCTCCGGCAGTTTGTCCACTACAACCACCATTTACAGAATTCAATTCACTATTTGTTAAATTTCTCATTGTATTATTTTTTAATGATTTATATAATTAATTTGATTTTAAGAAAAAGCAAGCATCCCAGCCAAAGCTCCTATACCAAAGCCTAAAGCTGCTCCTACTGCTGCTCCTGCTGGTCCGGCCAATGATCCAATTTTGGCTCCTGCTCCTGCTCCTGCCAAACCTCCTCCAATTGCTCCACCTATTACTCCAGCATGATTAGTACCGTCTCCTGCGGAAACATAAGCCATTTCATTTACTGTTAAATCTCTCATTTTTGTAATTTTAAATTGTTAAACATAAATTTCTATCAAAGCGCTTTGATACAAGCAAACATAGGGGAACAAAGAAGTTGGTTGCAACAAGTTGTATTGGGTATTCCAGAATTTCGAGCGTTTTTCCAGAATTTCGATTTTGTTTTTACAGAAAAAAATGACTAAAAACATTTCAAATATTATTTCTCTAAAAAAGGAACGTATTTTATCGTCTAATAATCGTAAACAAAAAATCGTCTGAAAATATATTTCAGACGATTCATCTCAACTTTCGAAAAACTGTGTATTTACAAATCAGCTAAAAATGTATTATCAAAGAATCTCGATAAGTATTGTTATTTACTTTTGAATATTAACACATACCTGGCAGCTCATAGGTGTTTGAGAGTATAGACATGCCAGCCCTTCGGTACCATTTCCACAACCAAATGGATCTGCGCTAGGTAATCCGGGCCCTGTTATTGGATGAGGCCAGTTTATTCCCCCTTTAATGCTATCTAATTGTGCAACATTCATTTTCTTAAGACTCAGTTTCTTTTTACTTTTCATGATATCTAATTTTAAGTTATACAAATATCAAAGCGCTTTGATAGAAACAAACATAGCTCACACCATAAGCTTAATGCAAATAGTAGTATTGAGTATTCTGGAAAAACGAACGATTTTCCAGAATTTCGACTTTATTTTCAGATTAAATAGTAGAAAACCTTACCATGAGGCAGTTAAAATGCCCCTATGAAGTTGTAGTTTTTGAAATCATAAAGAAAAAACAATTAGCTAATCAAAAGGCATTCGTCCCATTTGGTGTCAAAAGGAGCTAAATAGGAGATTATAGATAACCCGATACCTGCAACACCTTCAAGCAAACTTACTTCGGTTTTCCATTTTTCTTCTTCTACTCCTCCTCGCCATACCATATATCCGGCATACCCTTGTTCATGTATTGCCATATCCAGCGCCTTCTGAGCCCAAAAATCAGAAGCTTTTTTAAATACAATATCGTCTGTTTTTCTATATAAGTAATTATAAATAAGAAGTATTCCATATGCTCCATGACACAATCCGGCATCCTGAACTCCTGCTTCTTCAATATCTCTTCGTTGGGTAGAATATTTTAAAATTGCTATTGCTTCATCACTAATTTGGGTATTTCCTAATATTTTACCAGCTCGAAATACTGATATCCCTATCCCTAAATCCCCATAACACCATGCTAATCTCGAATTATTATCAACTATATCCTCTTTAACAATCCAGTTTGGAAATGTAGCAGTCATTGTTTTATCTTTATTTTTACAATGCAATATATAGTTCACAGCTTGTTCCAACATCTCTCTAACATCATCATAAAATTCTTTATGTTCGACTATTCGGGATAGGAAATTAACCATACTTGATATTCCGTGAGATAAACTTAAATTACATCCCTTAACTCCTTCTTCCTGTCTTAGAACAGACTCCCACCATACTCCGTAATCATTCTTTTTTGATGATTTTTTTAGTGCTGCAATCAATTCATCAAGGTAGTTTTTATAGTGCTTTTTTGACTCTTCTGAAGCAAGATTTTGATAACGTTTCAAAAAATAATATCCATATCCCATTGCACCATGTAGAAAATCATAATTCTCTGTTTTTATATCAGCTCTCATTGCTTCTAACAAATAAGAATCTAAGTCCGCTGAAAGAAAATCATCATCTAACTCTACGAATTCTTCTTCCTTAAGAATTTCGAGCACCCAACATGCTCCTGCAATTCCGGTACAAAAAGTAGGGAAAGTAAAACCATTATTAATAAGTTCTATAGCTCTTGTAATTGTTTCTGCTCCTTTATCTGCATGAATATCCTCATTTAAAAATTTTGAATAATAAAATTGAAATAATGCAACTCCAGAAACTCCGGATAAAACTCCTACTTCCTGATTGTTTTCTGCCTTAGCATCTAAAACCTCACTTATTTCCTTTAGTTTATTCCTTAGTTGAATTTCAATAGTCATGTAGTGTCTGGTATTTGATATTTCGAATTTGTAAAGTGGCAAAGATAAAGAGTAAAATAGTAGGGCTTCAAACAATATCAGTCTAAATTCTAGAATTTAGACTGATACCTATTTTATAATATATAAAATGATAGGATATACATTTAAAAACCACAACTAAAACTACCTATAGGAGATCCATCTGGTATTTTGGGAGATGGTAATGCTTTAAAATCTCCTGGTTTTTCTATAAACTTATTAATTTGATTGAGATAATATTCATTATACATTTTATCTGTAACATCTCCGGTCTTGCTTTTAAGAAGAGGAATTAAACCTTTAATTTTTGCATACGCAATAGCATTAACCTGCGAATACGTTTGTGTATTTTTACTTAGGTTCATTAAATGTTTTAAAATATTAGCTTTTACCATATGTTGAATTTCTTTATGATACTTATTTTTCGCTTTGGTATCAAAAGAGAATTTTAATAATTCATCTAGAGTTTCTACTAATCCTAATTGGTTTTGATCTAAACTTTTTTGCTGTACCAGTCGAGATGCTCTTTCGGGATGCAATAACAAAGAAAGACTCATATCACTTGCTGTAGAAGCTACGCTTAGAGCATCAAAACCAACTCCTGTTTTTCCTTTAAAAGATTCTCTGGTTCTACCATATCCAAAGGCTCTTGGTGGAAATAATTTTAGTTTATCTTCTGGAATAGCTAAAATTTCGGGAGCTAGTGTTTGTAAAACCTGCCCAAGTGCTTCTTTTTGTTTTTTCGAACCAACTGTCTCTACAATTGTTTGTTGATCACCTTTAACTGCATAATTATAATTTAGTCCTCCAATAAGCTTTACTGTAGCCTCGGTCTGGTACCTGTGGAAAAAATACAGTGGTACAAAAACATCTTCTAAAACCGAATATGGTTCATTACTTCTGATGTTATCTGAAGAAAAACTGCGTATCGCAACTTCTCTAATTTTCAGCATATTGCCTAGCTCTTCGGTAACACTTTTACCATTATCCCATAAATGAGCTAATTCATGTGCTCCTCCTTGCGGTCTGGCATCACTATCCGAAATAAAACGAAGACCAGATTGATAGGCTGTATTCAAAATTTTGTTAAGTGCTTCTTTTTCATTAGTATTTTTATCAAATTCTGAATAACTGTATGCCACTGTGACTTTATCCCATTCTCCTATATTGGTATCATAAGCATTCGACAAATCTATTTTACCATCCTTAAGTGCCACTGTTGGATGAGGATAATCCATTACCGACGCTCTTCCGTTTGTACTTGCGGTAAAATTATGCGCAAAACCAATAGTATGACCTACCTCATGCGCAGATAATTGGCGAATACGAGCTAGTGCCATTTTCAACATAGGTTCGTAATTATCATCACGTGTAGCAAAAGGTTGATTTAATAATGCCTGAGCTATTAAAAAGTCCTGACGTATTCTTAAACTCCCTAAGCTTACATGTCCTTTAAGAATCTCTCCTGTCCTGGGATCAACAACACTTGCTCCATAACTCCACCCTCTGGTAGAACGATGTACCCATTGTATTACATTATATCTTAAATCCATAGGATCTGCATCTGCAGGCAACATCTTTACCTGATACGCATCTTTAAAACCAATTGCTTCATATGCCTGATTCCACCATCTTGCTCCATCCAATAATGCAGATCGCACTGGTTCTGGGGTACCAGGATCTAAATAATAAACAATAGGTTCTTTTGCTTCACTTATAGCTTGATTTGGATTTTTTTTCTCTAATCGATGTCTAATAATATAGCGTTTCTTTATAGGGTCTTGTACTGGTGTTGCATAATCCAGGTAGGAAATAGATATAGCTCCACTTCTGGGGTCAAACTCTCTCTTCTTATATCCATCATCTGGTAGTTCTACAAACGAATGATGCTGAATAACAGTTAAGAATTTTGAGTCTGGTGCTATAGATCTAATATTTCGCCCTGTAGGTGAGCCTTTATAAGTAATCAAAGCCTCGAATTCTACATTTTTAGGAAAAGCTTTGGTTCTTTCTAGACTCAAACTGCTTCTGGTTTTGTCAACACTGTATGTTCCTTCTTTTTGAAACTTTAATCGATTAATGATGTTATGCGTATCCTGTAGAAGAAAAGGAGTTAAGTCAATAATATATGTATTAGATTTCTCTTCTTTAATAGGAAATCCAAACAGTACAGATTTTGCAAAAGCCTGTTCGACACTTCTTTTCTCTAGTGTATTGTCTGTTATAGCTCGGTATCGTTGATTGGGTTGCACTAGTAACAGCTTATCACCTGCTTTTTGAAATTTTACCACTACGCCATCACCAATCTGTCCTCTATCTAATCCTATATCGTTTGATCCTAATCCTGTAGCCAACGAATGTACATATAAAAATTCTGAGTCGAGCTTATCTACTTCTAGATAAATCTCGTCTTTTGATTCATTATAATAGAACTTAAAATAGCCATCAAAAGATGCCAAATTTTTCTGTTTTTCTAAAAATTGAGCAGAAATGATATTCCCCGCTAGAAAGAATAAACAAATGAAGCGTAGTTTCATAGACTGATGATTTATGTGATAAAATTTCTAAATCTATAAAATAACACAAAAATTACTTCTTACTGAACTGTTAAATCTTATTTTTGTCAAAAATAAATTAGATTATGATCAATACTGAGACTTTACAAGATCTTAGGGAGCGCCTGGTTGCGTTAAGGAGGTATCTTTGACATTGATGCCAAACTTATAGAAATAGCCAATCAGGAAGAAAAAACATTTGCTCCGGATTTTTGGGATAATGCCCAGGAAGCCGAAAAACTAATGCGTATTCTAAATGCTGAAAAAAAATGGGTTTCCGAATACGAAAAAGGGGCTACACTAGTTGATGACCTCGAAGTTCTTTATGAATTTTATAAAGAAGGTGACGCCACTGAAGCAGAAGTTTCTGAGCGTTATGATGAAACCAAATCATTAATTGAAGATTTGGAATTTAAAAATATGCTTAGTGATGAGGGGGACAGCATGAGCGCTGTATTGCAAATCACAGCAGGTGCAGGAGGTACCGAAAGTTGCGATTGGGCTAGCATGCTCATGCGTATGTACCTAATGTGGGCAGAAAAACAAGGCTTTAAAATTAGAGAACTTAATTATCAAGGAGGTGATGTAGCAGGTATAAAAACAGTTACTCTAGAAATTGAAGGAGACTATGCTTTTGGGTGGTTAAAAGGAGAAAATGGTGTACATCGATTAGTACGTATCTCCCCATTCGATAGTAATGCAAAACGCCATACTTCGTTTGCTTCTATTTATGTGTATCCTCTTGCCGATGATAGTATAGAAATAGATATCAACCCTGCTGATTATGAGATTATCACATCTCGTTCTAGTGGAGCAGGCGGGCAAAATGTAAACAAAGTAGAGACCAAAGTACAGCTCACCCACTTCCCTACCGGAATCCAGATTTCATGCTCAGATACAAGATCTCAACAAGAAAATAGATTAAAAGCTTTACAAATGCTTAAATCACAATTGTTTGAAATTGAACTTAAAAAGCAACAAGCACAACGCGATGAGATCGAGGCCTCAAAAATGAAAATAGAATGGGGGTCTCAAATTCGTAATTATGTCATGCATCCTTATAAATTGGTTAAAGATGTAAGAACTGCAGAAGAAACAGGTAATGTAGATGCTGTAATGGATGGAAACATCAATCAATTCTTAAAGGCTTACCTTATGGCAATGGGACAAAAAAATGACGATTAAAAAACAAAACTAAAATGATCACAATTTATCATAATTCGAGATGTAGTAAATCAAGAGGATGTCTTGCCATACTCGAAGAGCAAAAAAAAGACATTACTGTGGTTAATTACCTACAAAATCCACCTTCAGAAAAAGAATTGAAAGAAATACTTAAACTTTTAGACATCTCTCCTATAGACCTGGTTAGAAAAAATGAAGCCATTTGGAAAGAAAATTTTAAAGGTAAAGATTATACCGATTCTGAATTGATCACTATACTCTCTAATAATCCAAAATTAATTGAACGCCCTATTGTTGTTAATGGAGATAAAGCAATAATCGGACGACCACCAGAAAAAGTAATTGATATTATATAAGTAATTCCTCTCTTACAAAATATTTTTTCGCATAAGATTAAACCTTTTACATTTCTTCATGTCTAAATGCATGTAACGCATAATAGGTGATACTACGTATCACACATTTTAAACACATCACATTTAACACATCATTAACCGCCTTCTCGTATCTGCTTCGATACTTTTGGCCAGAATTATTCAATTTTAGAAATGAAGAAGTTTTTATTCTTACTGTTTTCGGCATTAACACTTATACTATCAGCTCAAAACCGGAGCTTTTCAAAAGGCCCTGTAAACATTACCGGTTTAATATTAGATCAAGACACTAATAAACCTCTGGAATATGCTACAATAGCTTTTTTTAATCCCAGGCTACAAAAAATTGTTACCGGTGGTATTACTGATAAAAATGGAAAATTTGCTATCGAAGTAGATGCTGGAGTATATGATATAAGTGTCGAGTTTATCTCATTTAAAACCAAAAAACTTCCCAGGCAAAAGTTATTCAAAAACACAAACCTAGGCACAATTACTCTTGGACTGGATACCGAAACACTAGACGATGTCGTAGTCATAGCAGAAAAAACTACTGTAGAAATTAAACTAGATAAAAAGATTTATAATGTAGGTAAAGATCTCACAGTGAGTGGTGGCACAGTAAGCGATGTATTGGATAATGTACCTTCTGTTTCTGTAGATGTCGAAGGAAATGTTGCGCTTCGTGGCAACGATAATGTAAGAATCCTTATTAACGGAAAACCATCGGGTTTAGTTGGTTTAAATAGTACAGATGCATTAAGACAATTGCCCGCAGAATCTATAGAAAGAGTCGAAGTAATCACCTCTCCTTCTGCCCGTTATGATGCCGAAGGAACCGCAGGGATTTTAAATATTATTCTAAGACGAAGTAAACTACAAGGTATGAATGGAGCCATTACAATTAATGGTGGTTATCCCCTATCCGCTGGTATTTCGGGAAATCTAAATTATCGATCCGGAGATTTTAACTTTTTTACAACTTCTGGATATAATTATAGAGAAGTCCCAGGGAATTCTTTTTCTCAAACTCAATATCTTTTTAGTGGTCTCCCAAACTCCTTTTTAAGAGAAGAACGGGATTTTGACAGGATACGTAAAGGATTAAATTCTAATATCGGAGTCGAATGGTATATCAATGAAACTTCATCTGTCACAACATCTTTTTTATACCGATCCAGTGATAAAGAAAGTAATACAACAAATAGAATTACAGAGTTAAATTCTAATGGAGATATTTTAAGCCAAAATATTCGTTTTGATCCAGAAATCGAAGATGATATTACAAAACAATACTCTCTTAATTATACAAAAGATTTTAATACCAGTGGCCACAAATTAACTTTCGATTTTCAGATAGAAGATAGTAATGAAGATGAACGATCAAAAATTACACAAGAAAATATAACCGCTGTAGAGCTTGTAGAAACAATAGAAGAACAAAATCGTATTCTGTTGCAAGCTGATTATGTGTTACCTATCGGCGAAAACACTCAATTCGAGTTAGGGTATAGAGGTAATTTTAATGAGCTAGATACTGATTATTTGGTACAATTAGAGGATAATGGATCCATAACAACAAATTCTGATTTATCCAACACCTTATTATATACAGAACAAGTAAATGCTGGGTACACACAATTAGGAAGTAAATGGGGGAAACTATCTTATTTATTAGGACTTAGAATGGAAAGTACTCGAATTACTATCGATCAGCAAACTAGTAATGATTTAAGCAAAAAGAATTATACCGATATATTTCCTACGATTAATCTGGGGTACGAAATCTCTAAAAAACAAAGTTTAACTCTTGGCTATAACCGTAGAATACGCAGGCCTAGATCCAGATTTATTAATCCTTTTCCTTCTAGGTCTAGTGCTACTAATTTATTTCAGGGAAATCCAAATCTTGATCCAAGTTATTCTAATGCATTTGATTTAGGCTATTTAAATAGAATGGGAAAGCTTACATTAAATACATCTATATATTATAATCACTCTACACAGATATTCACTTTTATTTCTGAAGATACAGGTGATACAACCATCATTGGAGCAGATGCAAATAACCCTGGCACAGAAGTTCCTGTTATTAGAAGAACGCCTATAAATCTAACTAGTTCTGATCGATATGGTTTTGAGTTTACTCTTACTTACAACCCCAGTAGAAAATGGAGAGTGAATGGTAATTTTAACGCATTTCAGAATAGTGTTCGAGGAGAGAATAATGGAGAAAATCTTGATGCAGATAATTTTAGTTGGTTTGCAAGGCTTAATAATAAAGTTACGCTACCTGCAAAAATAGACTGGCAAACCAGTATGTTTTATAGAGGGCCAAGTGAAAATGCACAAACAAAAAGTGATGGTATTTTTAGTATGAACTTTGCATTCAGTAAAGATCTCTTTAAAGAAAAGGCTTCACTTACTTTTAACGTTAGTGATGTATTTAACTCTCGAAAACGAACAAGTACCTCTACTACTACTACGTTTATGTCGGATAATGAATTTCAGTGGAGAGAACGTAGCTTTAATCTATCATTTACATACAGATTTAATCAGAAAAAGAAAAGACAACGCTCTCAAAGAGGTATTAATGGAGATGAAGAATTTGAAGGGTAGTATTTGCGGAATTGAGTCATCCTAATAGAGGTTGACAGTTTATAAATTAAGGCACAAATGAGGTCTATTGCTATTACAAGTTTTGATAGAGTGCTCAATTAATTTTTTAAGTTCTTTACCTGTATTACTAGTATTGATTAAAAATTTGCCTTTTAATATTCTATTGATGGTGTTATATTATGTTTTTTCAATTCTGATTGATATATAGTAGAACAATATTGTAATCCTCTATCTGAATGATGTATCAAATCCTTTGTTGTTATTCTATTATAAGCAGCCATCTTGATTGCCTGCATTACATTTTCTGCTGTAAGTATCAGTGATCAATAATAAATAGTGGGATCTTTCTCTACTTTTGATATAGGTGATATCACTCACAACATATTGTTCTGGAGCTGTTGCTTTATATTTTTCATCAAATTCGGATATTTCTTTAACCAATGTTTTGAATTCGTGGTTTTCGTATAATTCTTTTTCTAATACAAGACAGACAGTAACAACAAAAAGATTATCCTAGGCTTCAGCCCTTTTTTACCAATCATATAAAACATGTCCCCTTTTTGTCCCCCTATTTTTTTTTTATTCTATTTCTATCAGTAATAATTTTGAAAAACAAAACTAGTTTCTAACTTTTAATAAAACACAAAAAATGAAGAAATACATACATCTTTTTTGGTTTTTCAATTAACAAACAATTATATGACATAACTAACTTTGACTGAAGATATCTTCTTTTACTTTTCACTAATTTTTAAACAATGTCTCACATGAATACCACTAATAACCTACTTATACTCTATATGTGGCAAACTGCAATATTTTATGATTACTTGCATAAAATATCCAAGATGATAGATGAACAGCTGTAATTCACAAAAGTTATGCTCCACCAAGAGGTCTTTTTAAAGGTAAAAGCGCAAAATCAATACGTGAATTATAGAAAATCAAAGTCTAAATTCTAATCATTCGTCACTAATTCACTAGGTATTCATCACAAAACCAAAATTGCTCAACATTTTTTTTGAAGACTTCAAGTATGTTTGTTTACAAAGCTAGCTATCGGTTTAGGGTTTGATTTCAAATTAAAAAAGTAGTGTACCCCTGAAAACCGTGACTATTTTTTCTCTAATAGGGAATAATATTGAAAAAAAACACACATCATAAAAAAGAGTGCCTAAAACTTATTCAATTTCAATAAAGAATAATATAGAAGAAAAGCTCTAAAGTATTAAAGCAAATATAAATATGATAGCAAAATACCTCAATTCGTCATCTAAATTTATTATCATTTTAATTATTTCAATATCTATTTCACCACAAACATTCGCTCAAGTTGACTTTGGTATTGTTCCAAATAGTACATTAGAAATAAAGGGAGAATTAAAAGTAATTGGTAATGCTATCACCGGGCTGGATCAAACGTTGGATGGTATACTATATACTCCCAATATGGATTATGATGGTTTGCAAAGTAATAACAGTAAAACTTTTGGATATATAGATATAGATGGTGAAGATACATTTAGTTCTAGTAGCGCAAACCTGATTCTTCCTTCTGGTTGCGAAAAAATTGCATATGCAGGCTTATATTGGTCTGCTACATATTTTGTTGACAGGATGCCCGATGGTCGGCCAAGATATACCGACTTACCACTAATAGATACTCGTCCGGATTTTAGAAGTGTAAAATTTAAACCTCCAGGAGGGAGCTATATCACGATTCCACCTTCTCAAACCACAGTTATTTATGATGGTTATCCCAATAGCGATACCAACAAAAATCTGGATGTTTTAGATTTTGATAAAGATGGCGATACCACAGAACCAGCAGCAGCCGTAGACATGCCTTATGTTTGCTACGCAGATGTTACAGATATTATGAAAGGTATATCAAACCCATCAGGAACATATACTATTGCTAATGTACGATCTGCTACGGGACTTGGAAAATCGGATTACCAACATCCTAACCAAATGGGTACTAACGGTATCTCGTCTGGGTGGGTATTAGTAGTAGCATATGAAGACCCCAAATTACCGGCAAAATACATAAGTACCAGAAGTGGATATTTAGTAGTCGATGTAGGAGATAAAAAAAAATCTTTTAAGTATGAGCCTTTTAATACTTTACCAGATAAACTACCCGTAAATGCCAGATATTCTATTGCCACTCTAGAAGGGGAAAGATATTTTAGCGGAGACATTTTAGAAATAGAAAAACCTGATTTAACAACACAAGAACTTTACACAACTCCTGCTAATCCCAAAAACAACTTTTTCGACAGTTCGATTTCTGAAAATGGTGAATATGTAACTGCAAGAAGACCTAAATCCAAAAACACTATGGGGCTTGATATAGATATTTTTGATATCGATAACCCCAAAAACACTATTATTCAAAATGGTCAGACATCGGCTACTTTTTTTACTTCTACTAAGAGTGATTCATATAGTGTATTTTTTCATTCTTTTCAAATAGAAATTATTGAACCCGAACTTACAGTTACCAAACAAGTATTTAATATTGACGATAAAGAAATTACAGGAGAAAATGTAAGCTTAGGACAAAAATTGTATTATAAACTTACTATAGAAAATCAAGGTAATGAAGATATTATCAATGCGTCAATCAAAGATAAACTTCCTATAAATGTAGACTATATAGAAGGTAGTATTTCTACAGATAATTCTGGAGTAATTGCTGTTATTAACAGTAATAAAGATGAAATCAATATTACTATTGAGGATGACCTATTAGTTAAAAACGGAGGTACTTATACTGTTGAGTTTGGGGTACAAATTATTGATGATTGTTCTAAGCTGAGGGATGCATGTTCTAATGAGATTAAAAATGTGGCTCTTTCTACGTATACAGGGGCTACTTCTGGGTTTCTCAGAGAAGAGAAGGAAAGTATTTTAGGACAAGATACATGTGGATATGATGTTACAGGAACTTCTAACGTTCTGGTGAGAGATGATATATGTACCGAAAAAGTACAAGATGCATTTATTTGTACGGGATCTATAGAGCTTGTTGCTGGTAATAATTTTGAAAAATATGAATGGGTAAATATGGATGCTCCTGGGACTATAATTGGAAATAATCAAATATTGAACGTTACAAAAGCCGGAACATACAGAGTTACCAAAATCGATAAAAAGTGTAAAAATGCAATAGAAATTTTTAAGGTTGATGCCTTTACTACAGTAAAAAATCCTGTTTTAGAAATTGTAAAGGATATTATAGATAATCCTATTCCTAATATAAGTGGTAATATACGTACATGTACAATCACTGGTGAAGCTTTACCTGAGCTATTTTTATGTGGATCTGATACAGAATACACCATAAATTCTAGGTTTACAACAGCGACTAAAATCATATGGGAACGCTTAGACACCAAAGCTTGTACAATAAAAAAAGATCCTAATTGTCCCACCCCATCAATAGATATCGATAATATATGTATTAATGATTGGAGAAAAGTCGGAGAAGGGATAGATTATACAGTTAAAGAAAGTGGAGAATATAGGATCGTTGTTACTTTTGATGCTAATTGTACGATACCTTTTTACTTTAATGTATTTAAAAATAGTCTAGATCCAGAACTCAAAGTTTTAGAAAATATTGTTTGTTATAATCCCGGAACAAAAGTGGGAGCAGGAATATTACAAGTTCAAAAAACCTCAAATCAACATGAGTATGAATTGATTTTTAACGAAGAAGTTATTAGACCGTATCAAACATCCACTATATTTTCTGATTTAACAAAGCCCGGTGAATATACTGTTAACGTTCGTCAGAAAAATGGGCCTAATGGAGCGTGCATTGTACAGGCAACAGCAAAATTAAAAGAATTCGATGCTAAAGAAGAGGTTACAGTAACATCACCTTCTTGTCCTAATGGTAGAGGACAAGTAGAAATAGTTGTAACAGAATCAAAAGAATACTATACGTATACTATAAATAGCACAGGCACAACCCCTCCACATACAGATACAACAGGGCCCATCAAAAATGCGAAACATACGTTTAAAGGCCTTAACCCAGGCACATACCAGGTTTTTGTTGAATCCTCTGGTGGTAACTGTTTATTCGACAAAGATGTAGTAATAGAGAAAGCAAAAGACTTTTCGGCTACAGTGAAGCTTCTTAAAGATTTACATTGTAATCCTGGATATCAACCTGATCCAACTCTTAACGACCCAGGCTCACCCAATCACGATCCTTTAGCCCTACCCTTTGATCCAGATGAATTTATTGCAATATATAAGGTAGAAATAACCGGAGGGTCAGGGAATTATAGTTTTAATACCAAAGAAGATTTTTCAGGAACCACATTAGATCCATTACCTGGTACTTCATTTCAATTTAGAGCTACTACAGCAGGTGTTTACCCTGTTTTTGTTAATGATAACACCAACAATTGTACAATCAAAGCAGGTAGTGTTAAAGTAAATTCTTTTGAAACATTAAATGTAACTGTAACCCCTAAAAATCCTTTATGTGCTAACGATAAAGGGGCTATTCAAGTAGATGTTAGTACAGGAAAACCTGTTAGCTATATTTTAGATCAAGGAACAGCGACAGAGGTAACTATTAACTCAAATAATACCACTGAAATATTTAACAATGTAGATACATCGATATCCCATACTGTTACTGTTAAAGATAGGTATGATTGTGATTTCACCATCACTAACATAACTTTTACTGTGCCAGATCCTATTAAAGCTAGTGAAACCATTCTTGACATTACCTGTAACACAGATGGAAGCGGTAATAATCCTGGTTCAATCACACTTACTTTGGATGGAGGAACTCCTGATGCCGATGCAGCAAGCTATACCTACAAATTAACTAAAAATGGACTACCAATACCCCTAATTACTCCATCTTTCCCTTCGGCTGACCAAGTTTTATTTGCAGGTTTAGACTTTGGTATATATACTATTGAAGTCATAGATGACAATTTGTGTAGTGAAGTTTTTGGTTCTTATGAAATTAAAAATGCAGTTGATGAGCTAAAAATAGAAGTAAGCCCATTAGGTAATTGTGCTATTGGGTCTGTAGTAGACATCACTGTAATTAATGGATCTGGAGTTGATACCGGTGGCGCTATTGTAGGGTTTACAATCGAAGTAATCGGTGATCCCAACAATCCTGTTCAGGCTCTAAACGATAGAGCACCAGATCCTGTTCCTCCTCCAACACCCCTAGGTCTTATTAAAGATCATCGTATTGACGGTGCAAATGCTTTAGAATTTGGAAAAAGCTATACCATTAAAGTTGTAGACCTGGGAACAAATTGTAAATATCAGCAAAAATTCACGCTTACCGCTCCTGCAGCTCCCATAGTTTCGTTAGGAACTATAACTCATGAGCGGTGTCTAAATGGAAAAGATGGAGAAATTAAATTTACTGTAGACAATTACGATCCGATACCTGTCGATCTAAACTGGGAGATTTTTAATAGATTCGCGACCCCATCAGATCTTCCCGTACTTTCTGGAGGTCCCGTAACAGCAAGTGGAGGACCTATTTCAATAGATTCTAGCACAGAAGGAGGTTTGCCTCCGGGAGAATACTATATTCGTGTTACCGAGGTAACGGGTACCAGATTGTGTTCGGGAGTATCTCAAAATTTTAAAATAAAAGCAGCAGAATCTTCAATATCAATAAAAATCAATCAATTACAAGATGAAACCTGTAATCCTGGCGATGATGCTAAGATAGAAGCAGTTGTTACTGGAGGCACTGGAGCAATACAATACCAGTTAGATGATCCAGGAGGAGGGCCACCATTAGTGCCATTTGGTAGTGACCCTAGATTTGGAGGTTATAAACTTAATGGTGGTATTGCACCGGCAGGAATAGACTATGTAGTTAGGGTAAAAGATGCTAGAGGTTGTGAAGTAACAGATACTATTAACATTCAACCACCAACACCTTTAGGGTTAGATCCAATTGCACCAATTCTACTAGATTGTTCTAATAGTGAGGATGGCACAATTGTAGCTCAAGCTTCAGGTGGCCAGGGATCTGGAACCTATTTTTTTATGCTTGAATATCCCGATGGTTCACAAACTGGTAGGATAGCAAGTACTACAGATACTTTCCAGTGGGATGATCTTAAACCAGGTCGTTATATTGTTACAGTTACTGATAATTTAGCATGTCAGTTTTCTCGAAATGTGGATATTAATACGCCATCTGCTGTGACTATAGAAGTAAATCAAGGACCTATAACTTGTCGTGGTGCTAGCCCTAAATCAATGACGGTTACTGCAGGAGGAGGAACACCTCCTTATGAATTTAGTAGTGATGGAATTATTTTTGTATCAGGAGCAAATCCTTTTACATTCTCAACGTTACCAAAAGGTGATTATAATTTCTATGTTAGAGATGCAAAAGGATGTGTTTCTCCGGCGTCTAATACGATACGAATACGAGAAATTCCGGAAATAAAAGTGGCATTAGATCTAAATAACACGTTTATTATTTGTTTTGGTGAGCGAACAGGTTCTATTAATGCAAAAGTTGAAGGAGGTTTAGGTGATTATGGCTACCGAGTAACTGGTACAGATTACTTAGGAAATCCTGTTGAACTCCCTGGGCCTATTGGTTCTGATAATACACAAACCACTAGTTTCTTTGGAGATTTATTAGCCGGAAATTATACCTATATCGTAACCAGTGGAGATTGTATCGATAATGTAACGCCGTTTGAAATCCGTCAACCGAAAGAGAAATTCATGGCAGAAGCCTTTGAAACACCTGTTACTTGTAGTGGAGAAAGAAATGGTAATATTAGGGTAACCGCTTCTGGTGGTACAGCCCCATATACGTTTTCTTTATATAATAGTGCAAATATAGCCGTATATGAGCTTAGAGGAGATGATATAGATAATCTTCCCGGGGAACATACTTTTGAAAATCTACTCTCAGATACCTATCGAGTAGAAGTAGAAGATGATAACGGTTGCCCGATAACCATTACTGATATTCAGATTATAGAACCAGCACCAATTTTGGCTACTGTAAATGCTACAACTCCAGAAGATTGTGCGGGAGATATGAATGGTACAGCTACCTTATCTATTACAGGAGGATTACCACCAACAAACCCAGCGGATCCTAGTTATTTCTGGAGTATCGATGGGGTAACCTATCAAGCGGTTACAGATCCTGCGAATTTGTTTATAGATAATCTACCAGGAGGTACAACTACAGTATTTATTAGAGATTCTCAAAACAATGCAAACTGTCAGGGAGCCTTTAATATTGATATTGAACCAGGTGTTAATCTTGCTGGCGAACTCGTACCAGAATTAGTATGTCCTATATTTGATTATAGTGATCCTACGAGTCCTGTGATGACTAGTGAAGAGCAATACTTTGTGAGTTTTGATATTGTTGAAGAATCACAAGGATTAGGTATTATTTATACTTTAAATGGTATAAACGGAACACCAAATCCACCTAACAATTCGAATTTGACAGGTAATTTTGAGGTTACCCCAGGAGAGTATGAAGGTATTATGGAGTACCAGGGATGTACACGAACAGTAGATACTATCGAGATTCTTGAGTATACTCCATTGGCAATACCAGTTGCTCAAATGACCAATAACCCAGAAGATCCTAATGAATATCAAATCATAGCATCAGGAGGAAGACCATTTGAAAACACTCCTTTCTATGCATTCTCATTTACGATGCTAGAAGAAGGAATGACATTGGATCAATTAGAGCCTTCGGACTATACAGAATTAGATGGAAATATTTTTGTAATACGACAGACTGCTGATTATGTATTGCGTGTTGTTGATGCAGATGGTTGTGAAGTACTTACGGTTCAGAATTTGACTTATATTAATATTCGTATTCCGAATTACTTTACACCAGATCGCCCTAATAGCACAGCAGAAGATCGTTTCTGGTATCCTAGACAGATTACTCCTAATATAGATGATCCTTTCTTCTTTGAGAACATGGAAGTAATTGTCTTTGACCGATACGGAAGAATGTTAGCAATATTTAAAGGAGACCAACAAGGGTGGGATGGTTTATATCAAGGAAAACAACTTCCATCAGGAGATTATTGGTATTCTATAATTCTGAATGATGTAGATAATAGAGAAATTACAGGACACTTTACATTATATAGATAATATAAAGTTTAATCGATAAATATCGAAACGCAAAAGTTACAACCTGTAAATCCTAATATTAGATGAAGAAGTATATTATCATATTTAGCCTATTTGCAAGTTATTGTACTTTTGCTCAGGAGTTTTTTGCTCCTGTACAAAATCAATATATTGCAGATAACCCATATTTGATATCCTCGGCCTACGCGGGTATTGGAGATTGTTGGCAGATCAGAGCTTCGGGTTTTGAGCAATGGGTAAGTATCGAGGATTCTCCAGGTACACAATCCTTATCAATAGATGGTAGAATATCTGACCGTTCTGGTGTAGGTGCAATTCTATTTAATGATCAGAATGGATTTACAACTCAAAAAGGAATTCAGTTATCTTTTGCACACCATTTAACATTAAGCGAATATAATAATCAATATCTATCGTTTGGGATTAGCTATAAGTTCACCCAATTTGGTATTGACACTTCAAGGTTTAATAATGGAGACCCTGATAATCCACTAAATCCCGAGTTAGCAGATATAAGTATAAATGATTCTAATTTTGATATTGGATTGTTATATCGTATTGGCCGATTCTTTTTGAGTGCCAATGCGGTGAATTTATTACAGAAAGAGATTGATGATTTTAATCCAACCGAACCTTCACAGATACAGAACTATTATCTATATACTGGATATACATTCTATCATAGATTTAGTGATATCGAGGTAGAGCCTTCTATGTTGTATCAAAACTTTGCAGGTGATGGTCG
This sequence comes from Aquimarina spinulae, assembly GCF_943373825.1. Lineage (NCBI taxonomy): Bacteria > Pseudomonadati > Bacteroidota > Flavobacteriia > Flavobacteriales > Flavobacteriaceae > Aquimarina > Aquimarina spinulae. Next base: position 714,819 of record NZ_CALSBP010000003.1, read on the forward strand.
TTCTACAGCAGATCTTAACTTAAAAGTTCGTAAAATGCACCGTGGAGATTATTATTGGATAGGCGTTAGTCTTCGATCTCTTGTTGATCAGGATTTTAAACCACTTTCTGTATCTCCTATGTTAGGGATCAAAAAAGCTAATTTTTATGTTGCGTATGGATATCAGATTAATGTAAATGAAGTTTTACAACCAACCACAGCAGCAGGATCGCATATGATCACGCTTGGATTTGATTTTGGTTGTAGACAAAGTAAATGTGGATGTACCTATTAGAAAAAAGAAATAAAACAAAAAAAGGAAGTCATTTTGACTTCCTTTCATATATAATGTTATAAACAATTATGCTTCTTCTTTCGCTTTGCGTTTAGCTTCTCTTCTCAATTTGAAGTTCTCGACATTAGCTCCTATAATCCAATAAGGAATAACAAAAGTTAACAAAAAGATCATTAACCAAAATCCAATGGTAAGGATAGTTAAGAACGCTAAAAAACCAAGGTACTGATCGAATTCAAACATAATAATATTCTAATTTTCAAATTTTGTCAAAGATAATAACTCTTACTTATATGTCATAGCAGAAATATAATTTATTTTTAAATCTCTTATGATCGTAATTTATCTACTAAAAAGTAGCTACTTTATTCAAAAATAGTGAGGCAAATGCTTAAATTTGCACTCTTAAAAAAAAACAAATCATCTTACCACAAATGGAATATAGAATAGAGAAGGATACGATGGGCGAGGTAAAAGTACCTGCTGATAAGCTTTGGGGAGCACAAACAGAACGTTCTAGAAATAATTTTAAAATTGGTGCATCAGCATCTATGCCATTAGAAATTGTATATGGTTTTGCTTACTTAAAAAAAGCTGCAGCATATACAAATTGCGAATTAGGCGCATTACCGATAGAGAAAAGAGACCTTATTTCTCAAGTATGTGATGAAATACTAGAAGGAAAACATGATAACCAATTTCCCTTGGTGATCTGGCAAACCGGTTCTGGTACGCAAAGTAATATGAATGTGAATGAAGTTATTGCTAATAGAGCACATCAATTAGCTGGTAAAACAATTGGTGAAGGAGACAAAACATTACAACCAAATGATGATGTTAATAAATCTCAATCATCAAATGATACTTTTCCTACAGGAATGCATATTGCAGCCTATAAAAAAATAGTAGAAGTAACTATTCCGGGGGTAATTCAATTAAGAGATACTCTAAAGAAAAAATCTGAAGAGTTTAAAAATGTAGTAAAAATTGGTCGTACCCACTTTATGGATGCTACACCACTTACGATAGGGCAAGAATTATCAGGGTATGTTTCTCAATTAGATCACGGAATTAAGGCTTTAGAAAACACCTTACCTCATATGGCAGAATTAGCCTTAGGAGGAACTGCTGTGGGAACTGGGCTAAATACTCCAAAAGGGTATGCAAAACGGGTTTCAGAATTTATTGCACAATTTACCAGTTTACCATTTATCACAGCAGAGAACAAATTTGAAGCCTTGGCTGCACATGATGCTTTTGTAGAGAGTCACGGTGCTTTAAAACAATTGGCCGTTTCATTAAATAAAATAGGGAATGATATTCGTATGCTGGCTTCTGGGCCAAGAAGTGGAATTGGTGAACTAATTATTCCTGCCAATGAACCAGGGAGTTCTATTATGCCTGGTAAAGTAAACCCCACACAATGTGAAGCATTAACTATGGTATGTGCACAAGTTATGGGTAATGATGTAGCTATTAATGTTGGAGGAATGCAAGGCCATTTTGAATTGAATGTATTTAAACCTGTTATGGCTGCTAACTTACTTCAAAGTGCTCAACTCATTGGGGATGCCTGTATTTCTTTTGATGAGCATTGTGCTCAGGGAATCGAACCTAACCAAAAAAGAATTACTCAATTATTGAATAACTCATTAATGTTGGTTACGGCTTTAAATACTAAAATCGGATATTATAAAGCCGCCGAAATCGCTAATACTGCTCACCAAAATGGAACAACTCTAAAACATGAAGCAGTAGCTTTAGGATATGTAACTGAACAAGAATTTGACGAATGGGTAAAACCAGAAGATATGGTGGGAGTTCTAAAATAACAGTAAAATAAGTTCTTTTATTTGACGCTATTTGCTCCTTCAAAGAATCCAGATTATAATCAAAAAAACCGTTATTAAAATAAATAACGGTTTTTTCACATATATACGATCTTATTTATTAAAAACAAGAGGAATGTTATTGTTTGATAAACTTCGCTTTTCTTACCTGCTTACCATCATTTATTTGCATAAAATACATACCTGATTTTAAATCACTTAACAATATAGATTCAGAAGAATATCTTCCCTCTTTCACTAGTGCTCCAGATATATTCATAATAGAATATTTTATAGAAGAGTTGGCTTTAATCGATTGAATATGCAAAACGTTTTCTACTGGATTTGGGAATAATTCAATACTTTCAAGCTTTTCTCCCAACTGATTATTTACTAAATCATTACCTTTAAATTGTTTATTTCTTCTGTTAGAAGGAAAAAATACTTTTCTTACATTAGATGCTCTATATGCTCTTGCACTATGAGCATATCCATTAGCCACTAATAGCTTTTTATTATTATTTCTCATATAATACCTTTTAACATAGTTCGTATAAATTCTTGCTCTATGGTATCTATTATCTCCTTGTAACTTAGCCCCACAACGTACATCTAAAAACTTTGTTCCTGTATCTTCAGAACCAACCATCTGATATACTGTTCTGTTTGTCATATTAGATTTGATATTTGAAACCCCTGTGGCTCTCATATATGAATTTAAGTTCCCCCCAACCCCAAATTCATAGTCATTATAATTACTACAACTTGTATTGGGTGTAGCAAATTGATTTTCTGTTCCGGCTATTCTTCGGTACCTCCCAGGGTATAAATATATAGAAGGCGCATAAGAAACAAATTGTACTTTAACCCTGCTAGGTATCGTATTTGGAATTCTTCCTCCTCCAGCATACCTGTTAATCATTTGTCCACCCGCAGAAAAACCGGTTATCGTAAGTGTCTCCAAATTGGGGTTATTTCTTATCAATACTTTAATAAGCTCATCGATTACCGTAAATGAACTTACTCTATTACTATTTTGAGAAAGATCTCCAAATTTCCATCTTCTTGTCCAGTAAGGATATTTATTCGTATTCAAATTATAATAATTTATATGGTCTAATTCCATCATTATAGGAGATACAATAATAGTATTTGATAATTGCCCTTCAGATATGGCGGCAGATCTAATATTATTATATACAGATTTACCATACTGATTTATACCGTGAAAAGCTATAATTGCATTGGTTATATTATTTCTTTTAGTTCCGATTGAAAGATTTCTCCAATACGGAAGTTCTACCACTTTGTCATTAATTGTTATAGAAATTCGCGAATCGGGAAGTCCTTCGGGTAATGGTTCTGATTGTCCACTTATTGTAAGCGTAAGAAAAACAACTGCAATAAATAAACTTAGTTTAATTTTTTTCATAAGAGAGTTTTTTGTGTTTATATTTATTATGATCAGATTACAATTTGATAATAATTTAAAAACAGATAAAGGACCATTGTATATAGCTTACATTTCTTTGTATTAAAACGCTATTTCTCTACATGATCAACTTAAACTTCACAAAAGAAAATTGAATTAAATAAGCTCGAAAATAAGTACAGAAGATTCTTTTCACTAAACTACTGAGTTCTTATTCTATTGAGAATAAATCATTTATATATTTTTTAAGGATTAATCTAATTTAATTACTAAGTTTACATTAATGAAGTTTATCATATTCTTAGTATTACCCCTTCTTTTTCTATCGTCTTCTGTAAGTTCTGATACCTATATTGGAAAATGGAAAATTAAAGGAGGATCGATTATCGAAATCTATAGGGATGGAGATTATTTTTTTGGAAAAATTGATAAACGAGCAGAACGTCCCTTATCCAATCTTAATGGTTTGGATAATAAAAATCCTCAAAAAGAGCTTCAAGGTCGTCCTTTACTTGGGATGAATATTTTAGAAAATTTGAAATATAAAGATGGGGCATTATCTGGCGGAACTATTTATAATGCAGATAGTGGTAAAAGCTATATTGTAAAAGTTTGGATTAATAGTGACAATACTGATCTTTGTTTTATAAGAGCATATAAAAGCTTTCTATTTAAAACCTTTGAAGCTAGAAGAGTTAAATAGGTATAAAATATTCTATTATTGCATCTCATTTATTTATTATTAAAATGCTAATTAGATGAACTCATAGAATTCTACTGATTTTAAAAAAACGTACATATTCATAAAAAACTTTTAAATTTGTATACTTCCCCTTTTTCAGAACTAACAAACTATGAATCTAACCTTTGTTGTTATGCGTATTATATTTTGAATCTAATTTTAACTATAAATAAACAGCAACAACATGAAAGTTTTAAAAAAAATAGGAATTGTGCTTATTGCACTTATCGCTATTATTCTTATAGCGGCAGTCTTTGTTTCTAAAGAAGTAGTTTATGAAAAATCTATTAGTATCGACGCTCCTATAGAGGTTGTGTGGGAAAATGTAAATAGTCTCGCTGATTTAGATAAATGGAGTCCATGGAATGATTATGATCCTAACATGGCAAAAGAATTTAAGGGTACAGATGGGACAATTGGTGCAACAGCTAGTTGGGACAGTGATGTAAAAGAAGTAGGTAAAGGTAGTCAAACCATTGCCAAAATTGAAAAACCTAATCTTTTTGAAACGGATCTTAAATTTTATGAACCTTATGAAAGTGAAGCAAAAGGGTATATTAAAGTACTAAAGGAAGGCAATGCCACAACAGTAACATGGGGTTTTCAAAGTGAAATGCCCTACCCTTTTAACCTTATGAATTTATTTACCGATATGGAAGAAATGATGGGCAAAGATTGGAATAAAGGTTTATCAACACTCAAAAATATTTGCGAAAATAAAGGGTAACATTTCATGCATGATCACCTGATTTCAGAAAAATATTAAAAACAAATAGAAAAGGGGGAACCACCCCCCTTTTCACTACCAAACTCAACTCTATATTCCACAACAAATAAGTCCCAAATATTTGTCTCTCCTATATCCATAATCACAGCCACGGCCTGCTTTACATTCCCATGTATCCTCGCTACCACCGTTAATATTTCCCTGCTCATTTTTTTTGAGTTTATGAACTCCATTAAAATTTAAAATCTTTGTTATCATGTGTGAAAATTTAAATTATTAAATGTATTCTGAACAATTTTAATGACACTCAGAATTTATGTCCAAATCTGATTGTTTTTTTGATTTTGAATCTGCTGATTATTAAGGATGTGATATGCTATCATTTGGTGGTAAATATCCACAACATACAACATCACCAAATTTACTATCATCGATATGCCCATATCTACACCATTTCCCTGGTGAAAGACATACTGTATTTCCTCCTCCATTAATCTCAAGAAGTTGTTCCTTTTTAAGCTTTTTAGCTCCGTTTAATTCTTAAATTTGTTTTAGCATAATTATTAAATTAACTGATTTAAAGAATTCCCGAACAGTTAAAGACACTCAGGGATATGTCTATATAATATGTATTAAGATAAAATGGGGTACAAACTTCAACACAACTGATACTTATTAAGCCTAATCTCTAATTAGTATCCACAAATTTATAAAGGTCCAATATCTCCACTTGGTAAATAAATTGATAAAGTTGTCCATTCTGTCCATACCCCGTTACTTTTACCCCTTACTTTAATCGTTCCCATTCCACTGCGCAACGGGCTTACCATTATACTAGCATACTTGGATTGTTTGATTTCTGACCGAGTAGTGCGCGAAAAAGAGAATTGCCATTGCCAATCTTCCATTACTGTATTACTAGATACGTATGCTTTAGAATATGTCTTACCGTTTATAGTGATTACAGCCACATCAACTAATATTCTTGAAAGCTCTGGTGGGCATTGTAGGTTTTCATCAACCTCGAATCTTGGTCTTCGGGTAGGTTTATTATTTTTAACAACTCCGCTTAGTTTACAAAAAGACACATCACCAGAAGCTATTAAATTAAGAAAAGTAGTATTTGAAAGTTTAGAGGGTTGTGTTTTAATATATCCTGCTTTTTTGGGCCAGCTATCCTTTAAAATCCATTGCGTATTATTTCCCAGATCATCCCAACCAATAATTGCATAAGCATGATCATTGATCTCGGTTAATTCTGAAGAACTGTATTCTCCAAATTTTTCTAAAGCACGGTTCGTCTGAGAATGTTTTACTTTCATTATCATTGGACCATCAATTAACAATCGTTTTATATCATTGATAGATCTAATAGAATTTGACCCTATTTCTGATACATTTCTAACGGTAAAATAATCTGAATTAGTAATCAGTTGCCCACATTGATTATCTATTTTATAGACCGGGGGCTCTCCTACTTCGCGAAGACGAAAATCTCTTTCTTCACTAATGCATTCTAAGGCCTTACCTCTATACCCATTATATGCAGGAGAAAACCAATCATCTACATTAGGTATAAAATCATTATAAATATATGAGGAAGGATATTTATGTGCAGGAATTTTAAATCCGTCTTCTAATACATCCTCATATAACCAAAAATTAGTAGAGAAAGCACCCATATACAAATATGCATTTGATAGTGGAATACTTACATTTTCATTATATTCTATCATGTACATGGTTTCTATGACGGCATTAAACGCATGAGACATGCATGGCCCTTGAAAAATCTGATCTCTGGCTGGTGTTGTAAAATCTCTTACTCCCGATGATGTTTTAACTTCTTTCCAAGAAAACTTGCATGGTAATTGAGCAAAACCCGAAGTAGTAGAAATCAAGATTACTATTAAAAACGTTTTAAGTAATGGTACTCTCATATGTTCAGAAAATTTAAATAGATGCTTCTTTAAGTATAGAAATATCAAAAAGAATAGTTTTTTTGATTCTAAAAATCCTATCTCCCGTATTATTCATTATTATTTTACTACCTGATATTTGATAGTTACCAGGTAGTAAAATCTAGATGTACTTATTAGCAAGTATACTCTGGATCATTGGCTAAAAAGGGATAATTTGAAAGCCAAAAGCTTGGATTACTACAAAACTCCCTTACTGAAGGTATATAACCTCCCTGGATTGTTTTTTGCTGTAGTTTGTGAAGCGTTTCTACTCCTTCTAAATTTTTAATCTGTTTTAACATTAGGTTTAATTTTATATAGATTAATAGTATATACAGTGTTTAATTAGCACCACTCTGCAGTATTACATTCCATTTCATATGTATAAGGAGCATCATTCCCTCCTTTTATATTATTTAAAGAAGTTACTTTTAGCTTCTCGAGGTTTAGTTTTTTTAGATTAACTTTTTTAGTTTCTTTACTTTTCATTTCTTTTAAAACTTTAGACTATTAATTATTACTTGATCATTTAGCGACACTCAAGACTTATGTCATTTATAAAAATATACTCCGGGTATCTATTAACAAGCTTCTGGGCGCTCAGAATAACAACCGTATTCCCATGTAAAACCAAGATTACCACCTTTAACCTCATTCAAAGAAGTTACTTTTAGCTTCTCAATCTTTAGTTTTTTTAGATTAACTTTTTTGGTTTCTTTACTTTTCATTTTTGTGTAAAATTTTAGATTATTAATTAGTACTCTGATCTTTTATCGACACTCAAAGCTTATGTCTTTTAGGAATAAATTTTTGAATAGTTTATTATAAATTCTTACCACCACTATCATTTGTTACTTTTATTCTGCCCAATTAATTTTATGTGTTCTGTCGATATAAATGATACCATCAAATGCTTTTCCATAATAACCAATTTCAGTTTCGTTGTTTCTATATTGAGCACCTGCACCAGACATTACTATTAGCGGTTTTTCTAAATACAATCTTAAATCATCATTATATTTTGCTTTTCTAAGATTTACGAATGTATTAGGGGTTCCGTATTGTTTTAGGCAATTGGTAAATGTATTTTCTTCTGTTTTATCAAAACTAAATGTTTGAAAATCCCAGCCTACTTCATTTGCATTATTAGGGTAAGCAATAAAATCTCCCATACCAAAATCGGTAGCTATATTAAAATAGGATGAGTCATATATTTTGCGTAATTGATGCCCTGTTACATCTACACCTCCATTACCTACCCAATCTCCAACGTGAGCATTATGTGCCCAATACAATGCCTTTGAATCTTCTCCATGATACTTCAAAATCCATTCAATATTTTCGGCCATATAAATATCCCGGAAATCATGTTTACGTTGCTCAACATTTTGATTAATAGCGGTAACAAACTGGCCTAAGACTTCTATATGATGATATATTAAACTAAATTCCTCCTCGGATGTCTTGTTTTTAAATATTTTATGATTTTCAATAAAATAGCTCTTCAGTTTAGAGTAAGAAATATAGTAATCTGATTTCTCGCTTTCTTCTATATTTTGCCACAGATGTTTTTCAAATCCATCAATTACATAATCAAAACCTAGCAATTTTAAATACTCTTTAACTCGATTGACATCAGAAATTACATATTGCATTTCGCATCCATAAATGTGAATTTTATCCGTGTGATTTTGATTGTATTCTCTTAACCAATTCATTAATTGATAAAACTCCTTAGTTTTATAACGCCATGTAGAATTATGGTTTTTTAAAATGGCTTCTAAACCATCTCTTTTACCTTGAATGAAGTCATTTAAGTATTGTCCTTCTCCAAAACTGGTTTCTAAAATCAAAATCTTAAAATTGTGTTTTTTGGATAAATACTTCATTAATTCTTCCGCAAGAATGGTAAATTCAGCCGTTCCATGAGTGTCTTCACCATACCCAACAATACGTACATCTTTGAATTCTTTATCGAGAAATGAAAATGAGTTAGCTGCTATGTTTTCGAACCCAGAAGCATAATTTGCCAGCTCAGAATTGCATTGTGAATTACATGATATGTATAAAATTGAAGTTATAAAGACACTTACTGCTAATCTCATGTGTTTTATTAATTACAAAACAATTATTTCTTAGGTTTTTTCTTTCCTTCTTTTTTCCTTCTTTCTTAATAGATTTAATTATTATTTCATGCTATTTTAGATATCATAAAAAGGCAAACTAAAATCAGAAAAAGAATTGTTGCAAAATTTTCTTGCCGTTGAAGGGAATGAGGTTATTTCCCATATTCTCAAAAACAAATAATTGACTACCAATATCATTATTATATTTTGATACAACAGCAAGAAATTTTGTTGAAGCAAACATAGATTCAACTCTAAAAAAATTATAATGTAATTTGGGTTTTGTGACGAATACCCTATAAATTAGTGACGAATTATCTTTATCTAGAAGTGGATTTTATCTAATTCGGAAACATATTTTGTGCTTACCGGTAATTTCTCATTATTAATCGTCACTTCGGTCTTCGATTTTGAATGTACTTTATCTACTCGAATGATATAAGATCGGTGAATCCTAATATATTCTAAAGGGTCGGGAGTAGATTCTATAAAGCAGCCAATTTTTGTTCTAAGGGTATAGTTTTTATGCTCTGTAATAATATCAATATAATTTCCAGAGGATTTAACATATAAGATTTCGTTAGTTTTTATTTTGATTTCTTTTTTACCTTCTTTAAATAGTATATACTTTTCATTTTTGTTTACCCGTTTTATTAATAAACGCATTAGTTCTCGAGTAAAACTTCGATTAGTATACAGTATTTTTATCCTAAGAAATAAATATATCAATAAAAGAATAGCGATTAGGCATGCTAGCTGAAACCACAAGGTTTTCCAGTAAGGAAGTTTAATAATAAAAGAGTACGTCTGTACATTTTCTGAACAATCTTTCTCATTATTACACGCCTTTACCATAAAAGTATAACTACCGTGTGGTAGTGAAGAAAACCTAATTTTTCGATTATCAGAGAATTGCCATTCTTCATCAAAGCCTTCTAATTTATATTTGTATTTTAATTTATTATTGGCAAATAATATTCCTTCAACAAAAAACTCAAGGTTATTTTCATCATACTTTAATTTTTGTGATCTAGAAGTAATCTGTATAGAATCATTAACTTTTAAGCTTTTAATTTTTAAAAAATAAGCACCGGGTATATTCGATTCTAAAACAGATTTTGGAAAATAGGTTATTCCTCTTTTTGTTCCTAACCACACTGTATCATCTATAATCTCAATATCTTCTATTTCATTACTAGTTAACCCTTCTTGAACAGATACTCCTTTTATGTCGATATCCTTATCAACTCCAAATACAATCTTATTAACACCTTTATTGGTACAAGCCCATAGAACGTTTTCATTTTCAAAATAAATCTCTTTAATGGTATTACTATTTAATCCATCTTTGGTATTTATTGTATATGTACTATCTTTTTTTACAACAATAATACCTTTGCCTACTGTAGCGAGATATAGTTCTTCTTTTTTAGGATGTATATCTATATCTTCAATTCTGGCATCAAAAAATGGTGTACCCTTCGGAAAAAATGAAGTAAAAGAGGTCTCATTTTGTTTAAATAAACCTTTAGAGGTTCCTATATACAACGTATCTTTTCTAATAATTGCATCTAGGACGCGATACGGAGTATCAATAGAGTTTACATATTCTGGTGTTATTATTCTCACCGCTCCATTACTTGATGCTAAAATAGTTGAACTACCATCTGGCTCAGAAAGTTTTAATGTATAGCCTAGATCAATATTTTTATTAAATGGGGTTATGAGTCTATTATTATTATAGATGAATAACTCATTTTTTATAGTATCACTCGTAACCAAACCATGAATATTACCAGTAGATTTACTAAACATTACAGCTTTTTCGTCTTGTTTAAAACGTACGATACATCCATCGGTTGTTGAAAAATACAATGCTTTATTTTTATCCTTTGCCAGAGAATTTACATGAGGGTTTTCTATAAATGGGATTCTTTTGTTTTTGATGCAAGGGTTCTTAATATAAAATACACCAGAATTTAATGTTGAAAACCAATACCCTCCATGGTGATCTATTAAAAAATTGGTTACCGATAATCCTTCTAAAAATGTGGTGTTTGTATTTCCATTAATATCAACAATGCGAGCTCCTCCATGATGATATCCTACAAAAAACTGAGAATCATTTATCGTTTTAAGACCTAGAGGGCTATATTTATTTTTTATAGAAGTATGAATATCTCCTTTATCGGTTATAACTTCTATTAATTCTCCATTAATAAAAATTGTATAAGACTTATTTCCTAAAGTAATAGCACTTCTTAATGTACTACCTTTTAGTTTGGTTTTTACTAAATGTTTGCTAAGTTCAGTAGTATCATTACTTAAAAAGAAAAACGGGTTTTCTGAAAAAGTCTTTTTAGAAACTATATATATACCTTCTTTTAATTCAGTATCAGCCGGAGGTTGTAATATTTCCCCGCTTTTACTAATAATAATTTCACCATTAATTCCTTTTCCTCCAATATGTAACGATTGCTCAGCATCTAAATATATACTTTCTACAACCGATTTTTTACTAATCAGATTATTCAGTTTATCATTATAGTTATATAATTTTATTTCTTCAGTCTTTTCATCTATAATAAATGTTTGTTCTGTATTTTGAGTTCTACACCAAATTTGACCATTAGCCTGCGGGAAAAAATCAAAAATTGCATCTTCTAGTTTCTCATTTGATCCAAATTTTTCGAACTCATAACCGTTATATCGAATAATACCTTTTTGTGTTGCCAACCAGATATATCCTTTTTTATCCTGATATAAATCATATATCTGTGAGCTAGACAACCCATTATTTGTTCCATATGATGTATAGTTATAATCATTTTGGGCAAAGGAAAACGCAAAAAAGAATAAAAAAAGTGATCGAAATATCTTCAAAATGATGACTATATATATTAAATTTTTAAAGCGTAATATTACAAAATAAGTCTGTTAATCATTTTAAAAAATTAAGTGAATTTTAAGTTAAAACCACAAATTAAGTAATTTAATCCTGCATTGAAAATAACATAAAGTATCAAATACTAGTTGCGGAAAAAGTTATTTTTCCATAAAAAAAGCCCTCTGGATTATAGAATCCAGAGGGCTTTTTTGTAGAAATACTGTTTATTAATTTAGAGCTTTTTCAACCTTAGCTTTTACTTTTTCTAATGCTTGTTCTAAGTCCCAGACCAAATCTTTGGCATGCTCTACACCTATTGATAATCTTACCAATTGGTCTGTAATATTCATTTCTTGTCTTTGTTCTTCATCTACACCTGCATGTGTCATAGTTTTGGGATGCTCTGCCAAACTTTCTGTACCACCCAAGCTTACTGCCAGTTTCATTAGTTTAAGATTATTAAGGAATATAAATGCTTCTTCTTCTCCCCCTATAATATCAAAAGATACCATTGCTCCAGGAGCAGAACATTGCTTTTGAAATGTTTTATACCCTTCTGTTTCTTCTTCTAATAATCCCAAATAGTATACGTTTTCAATCTTAGGATGATTATTTAAATAATCAGCAATGATCTGAGCATTTTTCGTTTGCTGATCCATTCTTACTTTTAAAGTTTCTAAACTCCTAAGCATTAACCACGCTGTATGTGGACTTACCATATTCCCTAGAAAAGTACGAAGGGTTTTTACTCTTAACATTAGTTCTGCATTCCCTAAAACTGCTCCTGCAATAAGATCACTATGCCCCCCTATATATTTTGTAGCAGAGTACAGCACCAAATCCGCTCCACATTGTAAAGGGTGTTGCCATAATGGTCCCATATACGTATTATCTACAGCTACCAAAGCTTTTCTGTCATTAGTGCTAAATTGTTTGGCAATCTGGCTATATTTTTCGATATCGACAATATCATTGGTTGGATTGGCAGGAGTTTCGAGATAAATCATTGCTAATCGATCTGATTTTCCAGAATCTTCGATCATTTTAATCACTTCATCTGTACTTTGATTTGGCATTACTCCTATGGTATGAACTCCTATTTTATCCAAAAAATGATGAATAAAATGATCTGTTCCTCCATATAATGGATTACTATATATTAGTAAATCTCCGGGTTTAAGGAATTCTAATAATACTGTACTTATTGCAGACATTCCACTTTCAAAAACCGCACAATCATCTGCTTTATCCCATAAACATAGGCGATTTTCCAGGATTTCCAGGTTGGGATTATTAATTCTACTATAAATAAGACCAAGTTCTTCTTTTGGAGATTTCTCCCTTAAACCATAGGCTAATTCAAAAAAAGCTTTTCCCTCTTCTGCAGTTTTAAAAACAAAGGTTGATGTTTGAAAAATAGGGCACTTTATGGCTCCTTCTGATAATTCTGGCTTATAACCATGAGTCATCATTAAACTCTCGGGGTTAAAATCGTGTTTCTTCATTTATACTATTTTATTCTTTTTTAATAGTAGAGCTAATACCAATATAGATCAGCATATTTACTATTATTTTCATAAATTGAATTGATATCCTAAATACTCTTTTCAATCCTTAAAACTACACTTAAAAGAATTAAAAACCCTATTGTCATAAATTTTAAGAAAAAATAGTATTTATTTTTAATTCTAATAGAATTTTATTCTATATTTGATATAGTATCAAGCTTTATATAGAAAATTATTATGGATAAAATAGATCGGTCAATATTATTGTTATTACAAAAAGATGGTAAAATCACTATTAAAGAAATTGCAGAAAGATTAAACCTAACTACCACTCCGATTTTTGAGCGTGTCAAAAAATTAGAACGTGAAGGCTACATAAAATCATATAAAGCTATTCTAGATCGTAAAAAAACTGGATTACAATTGATGGTGTTTTGTAATGTTACCTTAAATCTTCATCAAACCGATTATCTAAAAAAATTCGAAAAAGATATTCAACAATTCCCCGAAGTTGTAGAATGTTATCATGTAGCGGGTATGTTTGATTACTTAATTAAAATCTATGCAGAAGACATGGAACGTTACCAGGATTTTTTATCTAATAAACTAGCTTCTCTAGAAAATATTTCTAAAGTACAAAGTTCTTTTGTGATGACCGAAGTAAAAGATTTCTCGTATTTGCCAATTCCATAAAAAATATATTTAGGCTTAACAAAAGATTTAGAATACATACTGTATTTTTGATATTCAACTAAAGAAAATTGCACAGATTATGGATGTTAAAAATGCTAAAGTTTTAATTACTGGTGGTAATTCTGGGATAGGAAAAGCTACTGCTAAGCTTTTAAAAGAAAAAGGGGCTCAAGTAGTCATTTCTGGAAGAAACGAAACTACATTACAGGAAACTGCAAAAACATTAAACATTGAGTATATAAAGGCAGATGTAACCGAAGAAAATCAAGTTCGGAATATGGTGCAGGAAGCCAAAAATAAGATGAATGGACTTAATGTATTGGTTAATAATGCTGGTTATGGATATATTTCAAAACTTGTTGATATCGAAGCTGATAAATTTATCGATCAGTTTAAAACTAATATCCTAGGTGCTACACTATGTGCCAAAGAGTCGGCAAAGCATTTTGTATCACAAGAATATGGCAATATTATTAATATAGGATCTACTTCTTCACTAAAAGGCTCACCAACGGCTTCGCCATATGTTGCTACCAAATTTGCTTTACGAGGTATGACCGAAAGTTGGAGAAACGAATTACGTCCTCATAATATTAGGGTTATGCAGGTAAACCCTAGCGAGGTAATGACTGGTTTTGCAGATAATAGAGTTGATCATAATTCTAAAACAAAACAATACACCGAAGCAGAACAGCAAACCAAACTTAGAGGAGAAGAAATTGCCCATACTATTAGTAGTCTTTTAGAAATGGACGATCGAGGGTTTATTACCGAGGCCACAGTTTTTGCTACAAATCCCAAGGTATAAGTTACCTCATTATTTTCACCAGAAGTTCTTTAAGAATATCACCTTGTGGAAGATTTGTTGCTCCTACTCCTTTACTTTTTACATCGGCGTCTCTTAGGTAGGCAATAATCCCGCTTACTTTTTTCATAGGGTAATTACGAGCTGCTTCTGAGTAATCTTTTACAAAGTATGGATTAATTTTTAAAGCACTGGCAACATTACGCTGGGACTTATCAGTTAAGCCATGATATTGTAATACCTGAGAAAAAAAACTATACAGTAAAGAAATGGTAACCACCAATGGGTTGTCCTTGGGGTTTTGCGCAAAATAATTTATGATAAGATGTGCTTTAACCCCATTTCTGGTTCCTATTGCCTTTCGAAGTTCAAAATTATTAAACTCCTTGCTAATCCCAATATTCTCTTCAATTTGATCAGCGGTAATCTGAGTTCCTGAAGGAATAATTAATTTTAGCTTTTCTAACTCATTATTTATTTTACTAAGATCTGTACCTAAAAACTCTACCAGCATTTGAGACGCTTTGGGGTCAATAGTATATTTGGCTCCACCAAGAACCCTTCTTATCCAATCAGAAACCTGGTTTTCGTACAGTTTTTTACTTTCAAAAATAACTCCATTCTTCGCAACTACTTTATAGAGTTTTTTTCTCTTATCTATCTTTTTATATTTATAACACATTACCAAAACAGTAGAAGGCTGTGGATTTTCTACATAATCTGCCAGTTTTTCGATCGTTCTGGATAATTCCTGGGCTTCTTTAACAATCACTACCTGTCTTTCTGCCATCATCGGAAAACGTTTTGCGTTAGCCACGATATCTTCTATACTTATATCACGACCATACAATACCATTTGATTAAATCCTTTTTCTTCTTCGGCAAGTACATTCTTATCAATAAATTGAGAAATCCTATCTATATAATATGGTTCTTCTCCCATAAGGAAATAGACAGGTTTAATATTTCCGTTTTTTATATCACTTACGATTTGTTTTACTTCATCCATTCAGAAAAAATCATCAAATTTGTGTTATGCAAAAGCTTAACTTTCCAGAGTATCAGTTCAGGTTCAAAAATAGCGAAAATAAAGTTTCTATTTTTGACAGAATTCGTAAAAAATTTATCATTCTTACTCCAGAAGAATGGGTACGGCAACATACTATTCACTTTCTTATTGAAGAAAAGAAATATCCCGAAAGCTTAATTAATGTAGAAAAACTAATACAACTCAATGGACTTAACAAACGTTATGACATTATTATATTTAACTCAGACGGTAGTATTTTTCTTATAGTAGAGTGTAAATCTGCACGTATAAAAATTACGCAAGAAGTATTTGATCAAATTGCAAGATACAACCTTGCTTTAGACTCAGAGTATTTAATGATCACCAACGGTTTAGAGCATTATTATTGTCAAATGAATTATACCGATCAACAGTATACTTTTCTAAAAGATATACCAGATTACAAATAGTTGTTGCCTTCATTACTTATGGTAATACAGTTACTTAACTCAAGAATTTAATATTTCACATACATAACCAAATATGATATCAATTTAAATAGGGTATACTTTATTCTTTTTTATTTGAATTTATCGTAATTATTCCTTTTACTTTGTAGACGTGAATATCGCAGTAGTCATATTAAATTGGAATGGAAGATCGTTATTAGAACAATTTTTACCTTCGGTGATCAAAAATTCTAAGGAAGCTACTATTTATCTTGCTGATAATGCTTCTACAGACGATTCTATTGCTTTTGTGACAACTACTTTTCCTGAAGTTAAAATTATTCAAAACAAAGTCAATGGAGGCTATGCTAAAGGATATAATGATGCTTTATCAAAAGTTGATGCAGATATTTTTTGCCTTCTAAATAGCGATGTTGAAGTGACTAAAGATTGGTTAGTTCCTATTCTTAAAACGTTTAAATCCCGTACAGAAGTTGCGGCTATACAACCCAAAATCCTTGATTATAAAAAGAAAACTCATTTTGAATATGCGGGAGCTGCAGGAGGATATATCGATAAGCTGGGATACCCATATTGTCGAGGAAGAATATTTGATACTCTAGAGGAAGATAAAGGACAATATGATGATACTACTACTATATTTTGGGCGAGTGGAGCATGCGTATTTATAAGAAAACAGGTATTTGAAGAGGTTGGAAAACTAGATGAAGATTTTTTTGCTCACCAAGAGGAAATCGATCTTTGCTGGCGTATACACAGTAACGGCTATACAATACTTTATCAAGGTTTGTCGACAATTTATCATTTAGGAGGAGCAACTTTGGATGCGATGAATCCAAGAAAAACATTTCTAAATTTTAGAAACAGTTTATATCTCCTAATCAAAAATGTACCAGGAAGTAAAGTTTGGTTTTTGATTTTTATACGAATGATTCTAGATGGGCTTGCTGCAATTAGATTTATTACACAAGGAAAATTTTCTCATTTTGCAGCTATTTTCAAGGCACATATTAGTTTCTATGCTAATTTTAACACTTTTAATAAAAAACGTAAAAAACTTTCAAAAACGGGGAAATATTATTCTCTTTTTTCCGTTGTATGGCAGTATTTTATTTTGAAACGTAAACATTTTGATCAATTATAAGGAGATATAATAAATTATTGTTAATGACCTAGCATTACGTCACATTTTTAATAATTTTGAGTTATATAACCAGAACAAGACTAAAAACAAATTTTCTAATGAAAAAAGCAATGATTATTGGGGCCTCTCTAGCAATTCTACTATCTTCCTGTGTTTCGCAGAAGAAGTTTTCAGAATTAGAAGCCAAACACAAAGAAACTGAAGATTTATTAAACTCCGCAACGGTTAAACTAAATAGCTGCCTTGAAGAAAAAGCAAGTTCGACTTCGCAACTTAAAGTTCTTCAAGATCAAGTATCTAATCTTAAAAATCAGAACTCTGCTCTATTAAATAATGTAGGTAATTTAGCCACTCTTTCTACTAAGGAAGCAGAGAATCTAGAAAAATCTCTAGAAAGTATTAAAGAAAAAGATTTGCAAATAAGAACAATGCAGGATGCTATTACCAAAAAGGATTCTGTAACCTTGGCACTTGTAACCAGTCTTAAAGGAGCCTTAGGAAATCTTGCAGATGAAGATATTGAAATTAATGTAGAAAAAGGAGTTGTTTATGTTTCTATTTCTGATAAGTTACTTTTTAAGAGTGGTAGCTATAATGTTTCTGCAAGAGCTCGTGAAGTATTAGGTAAAGTTGCAAAAGTTGTTAATGATAAACCAGATATCGAATTCTTAGTAGAAGGTCATACAGATAATGTACCTATTAAAAACAAAGTGCTTTTGGATAACTGGGATCTAAGTGTAAAACGTGCTACTTCTGTAGTAAGAGTATTACAAAATGATTTTAAAGTAGATCCAAAACGTATGACTGCGGCAGGAAGAAGTTATTATATACCAGTTACTGATAATAATTCTGCAGCAAACAAAGCAAAAAACAGACGTACAAGAATCGTTGTATTACCAAAACTTGATCAATTTTATAATATGATTGAAGATGGTATGAAAAAAGCTTCAGGAAAATAAAAAAATATTTTTCTATATATACCAAAAAGGGAGATCAAAATGATCTCCCTTTTTTATTTTACCAAGCAGTATGCACTTTCATTAATTTAAAATGATTCCTGTGCCATTCTGTCTCGGGAAATTATGAGTTTCGTCTTTACCCCTCTCTTCTCCTTGTTGGAAAAATTTCTTCCAAAAAGAAGATTCTTTCCACCTGGATTCTGCTTTGTACAATTCACTTTTCACCAAATAGTAACTATCAAAAACAGAAAATAATGTTTTAGAATATGTTACAAATCCTCTTCTGTCGCCTGTTAAGATATAGGATTCTATAGCATTTGAAGCTTCTCTAACCGTATAAATTGCATTGGCAATACCATGAGAAGAAAGAGGATCAAAAGATAAAGCCGCATCACCTACCGCCATCCAATTTTCTCCTGATAAATAATTGGCTATAGATGAGTTTGCATCTGATCCTATAATTTTCACTTCAGATTGCTCTACCAGAAAATCTTTTAGCAAAGCTGTTTTAGATAACACCGATTGCCAATCAGAATACTCTCTTAGTTTTAGTTGAACAAGGTTTTCTCTATTCGTAAAAATCGACAACACATTGGTTTTCTCATCTAAACCAGAAACAATCCCCCACCCGTCTTCGAAAGATTCTACAAATACATCGTATGTCAATTTTGGATGTTCTACTTTTGGTAAGTGACAACTAAAAGATATTAGGTTATCATATAATCGAATAGGTATATTTAATTTTTTAAGAATAGCACGATTTCTACCTGTTGCATCAATAATCATTTTTGCAGTAATGGTTTGTTTTTGATGATTATTTTCTACTTCTACACTAACTTCTTCTTTAGAAATTACCATATTCAACATTTTTTCATAGCGCATCACATTCTCATCGCATAATTGTTCGAGATCATCTACTACAGCCTTCTTATTAATTTTTAAACCATTTTTATATGACAATTGAGAGAAAAAATTGTTATTCGATATCCTTGTATTCCCCCACATTGAATGATACCCATATGTTTTCCTGATCGCATTTTTTTCAAATATCTTTAGGAGATCAAGAGCATGTAATAAAGGCATTGAAGAAGGAGGCAATGTCTCTGCCAAAGCAAAGTGTCTCTTCTTACTTTTACGATCCAAAACCAGATGTTCTATTCCTTTTTTCTTCAAAAGAAATGACAACACTAATCCTGCAATACCTTTACCTACAATAATAACATCTGTATTCATTATTTTTTATCAGCTTCTTTTCCGCTATAAGAAACATATACCGTTTTGGGTAATCCTTCTATATCTATATCCAATTTTCTACCAGTGACTATTCCTATTTTATCCCATTGATATACCATATTAATGAGTCCGTTAAGATACCCTCCTTCTGCATGATATCCTACAAAACCTGTATCTGCAGTGTGCAACCAGGCCAAGCGATTTGCATAAATATTACGTTTGGTATCCTCCAAAATATTGGGATCAAGAAGCTTTTGGTAACTTTCCTGAGGAAACACATGTACAGGTAAATTAGCTGCCCACCATGACGGAATAGGATATTGTTTCTCTACAAAAACTGCCTGACAACTACCTGCATCCGACTGCCAGGGAATCCCCATCCATTTGGTAAGATCACCAGGTGTAAGTTTCCACAACCAATTTTTCTCATTTTTGGGATCCATAGATTCACGAATATCCTCAGAATTCATCTGAAATCCAAAATCATTATAAAATATATCGTTTTGTTCTTTACTAGTAGCAGCATTAAGACGAACTTCTCTTAATCCATAAAACCCATATTTAAAAGCTCCTTCGGTTATCCATTGATATATCATACTATTCTCTGCATAAATAAGATTATGCCGCATAGGCCAGGTTAACTCTACTCCTGGATGAAAACCTCCACCATATAACGTTTCTAATACAGCTCTGGTCATCAATAATGGCTTTTTAGATTCATCTTTGAAAGCTTCCAAAAATTGATTTTGATAAAATGCTCCCATCTCATCTATAGTCTGAAAATCAAAATCAGGAGACGTTTCAAATTTACCATCTTTCCAGTTTTCAAGTTGTTCATAAAGCATTGGTGGAATAGCAAACCACTGAGCTGGGCTTCCTGGGTAGTCTATAGCATCTCCTGGATAATAGGGAAGTTTTAATTCATCGGTTCCACTACCTCGATTTACAACATCAGTTTTATCTTTGCTCGGTATTATAGGCTCATTATTATAATGATATGAAGGGTCTCTAAAGAGATCGAATATTTGTTTTCTCACAGCATCTGCTTCTTCTTTTGGTTCTTTTTTATAAAGATATTTAAATTTCCCATCTGCCATAAGTTTATCGATCGTTTCCTTAAATGATGGGGAAAGGAAATCTCCTAGATTAACCCATTGCATCCTATAGAGACGATAAAATATCGGAAATACCAGGCTTAACTCGGGAGCATAGCTCTCATTCGATGCTCCTGCAATTAAATCAAACATCGTAGATATTGGCTGAATCTGAGGTGCATAATCTGGCGGTGCAGTGGCTACCCAGGCAGAAGATAGTACATCATCCAAATGATACGTATCTCCACTTTTCTTAGAAACAATAGATGCTGTAACCCTTCCATCACATATATCATCATACCAGTTAGAGTTATCTGCAAAATCATTATTAAGATCCGATGGGTTTAGAGAGGCCGAAATACCATCTGCCCCATAAAAAATTAATGTTCCTTCGTCATACTCGATAGTACCTAGATCAACAGATTTAGAAGAAGTATTCATACTAGCCGCTAATTTACTAACCCCACCATTATCCGACGGAAACTTCCCTCGAATCACCTCACGTTGATCACTAGCATTAACTTTTGTCTTTCCCGGGTGATTCACCAGTTCTTTACGATAATCGTATCCTCCTTCTACTCTCATAGACTGGTTTAGTACATTAAGATTTCTTCGTTTTGCTCCAATACCAGGTGCCAGTTTGTTTTTTACAAAATTTGGAGATAAGTTTTGGTTTTTAGATAGCACAGAGAGATCCAGACTATTATTAAAATCATACCAAAATGGCTTCTTATTAGCTACTTCTACCGTCCATTCAATATCATAATCACTAGCATCTATTTGCTTAACAGGTACCCCATTGTCATCACATTCATAAACATAAAATCGCTGAGCTTGCTTTTTTAAAGCTCCCTCCTTGGTAAGATAGTGCTGGTCTGTATCAAACAAATTAGCCCAGGGAACCTCTGGACTAAAAATAACCTGATCTTTTGTAGCGGGACCGTTTCCTAATCGCGCAATGCCTATAGATGGGTAAATTCTGAATTTAGGTAGTTTCCTAGTACTCATTTTATTGGTTTTAAGTTTTCTTAAAGTTAATAAAAATCCTACGGCATTATACACGTATTTATACGTGGTTTTATACTAAAATCAGGTACAATTTATACCTTATAGGCAAGTATAGATTAGTTGTCTAAAGCGGTATTACTAAACCAAAAGCTATGCTTTATTACTTTGTATAGAAATATAGGTTTTTGGAGTATACCCCGTAAATTTTTTAAAAGTAGTTGAAAAATATTGTGATGAACTAAATCCTAAGTCAAAAGCTACCATAGTAATACTATCTTTCTTCAATAAATCAACTTTTGATTGCTCGATTTTTAACCTATTTATATATTCTTTAGGAGGGATACCCTTGGTGTTTTTAAACCAAGATTTAAAATATCCGACAGAAACATCACAAATATTTGCTAGTTCATCAACATAGATGATACGATGTAAATTATTCAAAATATAAGTATCGATATCATTTAATCTTTTTAAAGGAGGACTATCTTGTTTTCTCTTCGAAAGGATCAATATTTCTAATATAGTCTGAACAATAAGTTGATTTATGGTGATTTCGGATAAAATAGTACTGCTTGCTTTTAGTTCATTTAAAAGTTTTTCGAGCATAAATTTGATCTGAAATGCTCCTTTAAAAACCTGTTCTGAAGTCTTCTCTAACGCTTTTAGAAGATATTTTGAATGCTCTCCTGATAAATTACATAATCTATCTCGCTTATCAGAACAATTGATTTGTAACCAGAATAGCTCTCCTTTATCCTCGGGGTATTTGCCGGTCCCATGTTCTTTATTAGGGGGAATAATAAGAATATCATTACCATGCAATTGAAATAATTCTTCACCAATTACATAATGTTGCTCTCCTTTAATGCAAAAACATAGTTCTATAGCGTTGCGATGTTCATGTATCGGTAATTGGGGTTGTGCTTTAGAATATTTATAATATCCAAACTGCAAACAACCATTAATACCATAATCTGATAAAAAATGTACTATACGTTCTTCTGAATTGATATTCATTTTGTATAAAAAAATAAGGTAGTACAAATTTAGAAGATTTATTAAGATGTTTTATTCATCTTTGGATAAAATCAATACTATAAAATGAACACTACAAAAAATGAGTTTTTAACCAACGGGTATACCAAAATAGATCAACTTTTTGATAACACAGAAGCCGAAAAATTGTTAGAGATCTACAATAGTGTATTGAATGATAAGGAAAAAACAACGCACTTAAGAAGTGATTTGGCAGGGTTGGATGATACTAGTAAAGCAATTGAGCGGATTACTCAGATCATGAGACCAAGTTTGGTAATCCCAAAAATATTAGATCATATCGCGTATAAAAAGGCATTACACTACGCAAAAGAACTGCTGGGAGATGATATGGAATTAGATTTTGATATGCTTATTAATAAAGCACCTCGTACTAATACTCCAACCCCATGGCATCAAGATGCTGCTTATTGGATAAATTTACCCGATAAAAGAGCTGTAAGTTGTTGGATTGCTTTAGATAATGTATATGAAAGTAATGGTTGTATGTGGTTTCTTCCGGTACCAGATCAACGCATATTAAAACATAACAATTTACCAAATGGAGGAGCTTTATATTGTGACACTGATACAACTAATGCGATACCTGCTCCTCTACAGGTTGGCGGATGTACTTTTCATGATGGTTTCACACTACATTATAGCAAAGGAAACACTACAAATAGTCAACGAAGAGCTTTAATACTAAATTTTAGACCAAAAGAAATGATAAGATTAGAACGGAACCAGGGAATAGACCATACTGGTGTAAGAAAGCAACGTTCATAAATAGCTTTTTATCTAAGCTAGATAATATCAATACTCCCCTTACCTTCTCTAAGCAATATCGGTTCTCCGCTGGTAAGATCAATAACTGTAGATGGTATATTATCCCCATATCCACCATCGATCACCATATCGACCAGATTATCCCATTTTTCTAATATCAATTCTGGGTCTGTGGTATATTCTATTACTTCATCTTCGTCGTATATCGAAGTAGATACAATAGGATTTCCTAATTCTTCTACGATAGTTGTGCAAATATTATTATCAGGAACACGAATACCAACCGTTTTTCTTTTTTTAAAAACCGTAGGCAAATTATTACTACCCGGAAGAATATAAGTATATGGCCCCGGAAGCGTTCTTTTTAATAATTTAAATGTTGTATTATCAATTTGCCTTACATAATCAGAAAGATTACTTAAATCTTTACATATAAACGAAAAGTTAGCTTTTGCTAGTTTTACACCTTTGATCTGTGCAATTCGTTCCAAAGCTCTATTATTTGTAATATCACACCCTAAGCCATATACCGTATCTGTAGGATAAATAACCAATCCTCCATTACGTAAACAATTAACTACTTGTTGTATTTCACGTGGGTTTGGATTTTCATTGTATAATTTTATGAACTCTGCCATATAAAGTGATTGTAAATAAAGATACTACAAAATACAGTATAAAGAACTAATCCCTAACTTAAGCAATTAGCAATACTATAAAATCTTCAACTTTGCAAAACGAAGCAATAATTTCTTAATCCCTCCCTTTTCAAAATGAATTTCGGCTTTCTTATCTTGCCCAACTCCTTCAACTTTAATAATTTTTCCTTTACCAAATCGCATATGCTCAACTGCCGTCCCTGGTATAAGATCCTCATCGAAGAGATTCGTATTAGACGATACATCGGTCGTGTCACTAGATGTAGGTCTAAGTTTTCTTAGTTTACGTAATTGTTCTTCTGTAGGTTTATGTGCTAACGGTGGTGCCCCAGAAACTGGTTTTTTAAGTCGTAATTTACTCTTATCGACTTCTCCAAAAATATCAGAATCAATTAATGGTTTATATCGATAACTTTCTATTGGTGTAATATATTCTAAAAATTTCTCATCTATTTCTTCAATAAACCGACTAGGTTCGGCATCTACCAGTTTACCCCATCGATAACGAGATTGTGTATAGGTGAGATATGCTTGTTTTTCTGCTCGTGTTAATGCTACATAAAACAGGCGTCGTTCTTCCTCGAGTTCACTTCGGGTATTCATACTCATTCCTGATGGAAAAAGATCTTCTTCCATTCCTACGATATACACATATGGAAACTCTAGACCTTTAGCCAAATGAATAGTCATCAACGCTACTCTATCATCATCCCCTGTATCCTGATCCAGATCTGTGGCCAAAGCTACATCTTCCAAAAATTCTGCTAATGATCCTCTTACATCT
Source organism: Aquimarina spinulae (assembly GCF_943373825.1). Classification (NCBI taxonomy): domain Bacteria; kingdom Pseudomonadati; phylum Bacteroidota; class Flavobacteriia; order Flavobacteriales; family Flavobacteriaceae; genus Aquimarina; species Aquimarina spinulae. The sequence continues at coordinate 739,987 of NZ_CALSBP010000003.1, forward strand.
GCTACTTCTTTCTGCCCTTCTACAAAATCACGTATACCATTAAGTAATTCTTCTATGTTTTCGATCCTGGCAATACCTTCTGGAGTACCATCTTTTTTTAGTTCTTGTAACAACCCTGTTTTTTTAGCCACCGTTTCGGCTAATACGAATGCATCAGAAGTCTCATTAGTGATTTGAAAACTTTTGATCATGTTAATAAAGTTTTCTAATCGAGTTTTAGTACCACTATTAATCTTTAAATTAATACGATCTAGATTTTCGATCACCTCAAAAATAGAACGATCATAGTGATTTGCCGCAACTATCAGTTTATCTACGGTTGTTGCACCAATTCCTCTGGCTGGATAATTTATTACTCGCTTTAAAGCTTCCTCATCTTTAGGATTAATCACTAATCGTAAATACGCTAATACATCTTTAATTTCCTTTCTTTGGTAAAAAGAAAGTCCCCCATAGATTCGATATTTTATGTCTCGCTTGCGTAACGCATCTTCTATAGCTCTGGATTGCGCATTGGTTCTGTACAATACTGCAAATTGCCCATTACCTAATTGATGTTGCATTTGGTTTTCAAAAATCGAACTTGCAACATATCGACCTTCATCTCCATCAGTTAATAATCGATTTACAATTATTTTAGGTCCGTCGTCATTAGCAGTCCAAACTACTTTATCCAGTTTGGTTTTGTTTTTATCTATAATAGAGTTTGCTGCTTCTACAATATTTTTAGTAGATCTATAATTTTGTTCTAATCGATATTGCTGTACATTATCATAATCTCTTTGGAAATTAAGAATATTATTAATATTCGCTCCACGGAAAGCATAAATACTCTGCGCATCATCTCCTACCACACAGATATTCTGAAACTTATCAGATAATGCTCTTACTATAAGATATTGAGAATGATTTGTATCCTGATACTCGTCTACCAAGATGTATCTAAATCGGTTTTGATATTTAGCAAGTACTTCGGGAAAACGGTTCAATAACTCATTCGTTTTTAATAAAAGGTCGTCAAAATCCATCGCACCAGCCTTAAAACAACGATCTACATAATGCTCATAAATCTCTCCTAATCTAGGTCGTTTTGCCATAGCATCAGCTTCTACCAGTTCTGCATTCTGAAAATATGCTTTTACAGTTATCAAACTGTTTTTATATGAAGAAATACGGGAGTATACCTGCTTATATTTATAGATATCCTTATCGAGTCCCATTTCTTTGATTATAGAAGCTACTAATCGTTGGGAATCCTGAGTATCATAAATTGTAAAATTAGACGGGTAGCCTAATTTATCAGCTTCAAACCTTAATATTTTTGCAAATATTGAATGAAACGTACCCATCCAAAGGTTTTTAGCCTCGCTTGAACCAACAATATTTGCGATACGCTTTTTCATTTCGCGGGCCGCTTTGTTGGTAAACGTTAAGGATAGTATATTAAAAGAATCTACCCCCTTATGCATCAAATAAGCAATACGATATGTAAGTACTCTTGTTTTACCCGAGCCAGCACCCGCAATAACAATCATTGGCCCATCTATCTGAAGTACAGGCGCTCGTTGTGCATCATTTAATTCTGCTAAATATTCTTCCAAAGTAACATTATATTTAAAGGCGAAATTTAAGGAAAGAACTACGGTTATGGAAACGTACTTTGCATTTTTTGTAAACAAATCATAGTCAATAACTTTTATCAAACACCAATATCTTTTCAACATTGATAAATTATCATGTATATCATTAACAATCAATTGGTAAATAAAAAATAAATTTCACCAAATATCTTATAATTAACAGCGATATATAATACAACACCTATTATCCATTAGGGTTAAAAACAAATGAAATTAGTACCGATCTAACTAGGATTATCAACAATAAGAATTCTTACAAGTTGATATCTTTTTAATAAAAAACATGGATTAAATGCATTTTTTTAGGACAAAATGTACTATATTTAGCAGAAACGAAAAGTAAACACTAATTTTTATTAAAATAAAAATTCAACCAAACTCAGCACTTATGGCCCCAAACATGAATGTACAAATGGTACAAAAAGAGCAGATTAAATTTTTAAAATTCCCCAAAGAAGATGTTTTAAACAAAAGAAAAGATCAAATAGATCGATTCTTAGAATTACAAAGAGCCCTCTCTTTAGGAAATCTAGAACATCATAAAGTAAGAATTGTCTTCGTAGATGATAAAGGTTTAAAAAGAGTAGAAACTACTATATGGGGAATAACCGATAAAGAAGTTATTTTAAAACAGTCTACAATCATTCCGTTAGAAAGAATCATAAGCATTTCATAATTATGTAATATGCATAGACGCCACTATTTCTATATCTAGATATGTAGTTAATTTTTAGCATTCTAAATTTAGATTCCGAAAATGGTATATACGTATTTTGAATATAGAAATACGTACATACTGTTTTTGTTTTACCTAAATGTAGAGATGCTACAGCCTACATTGGTATTTTTGGTCTATATTACGCCTTATTATACTAAAACTAAGAATATTTAGTTGTAGTAGAAATTGCAGTCGAAATAATTACTTAATAATCAAACTCAACATGAAAAGAAAATCAGTACAGTATTTTCTTCTTATTATGATGATAATAGGAGGATATAATACTTACGGTCAATCTGATAAATCATACCTCGTATCAGATAATCAACAAAATTTTATAAATAATCTGATTAACCCAAAAAAAAATAAGCCTTCGGCAATTAAAATTGCTAATAATCAGTCTTTTTCTTTTAAACTTAATGTACAAAATCAAACCGATCAGGATCTTACCTTAATAGGTACTGTTAATAATCATTCATTATCTTCATTTTCTTTTACCAAAACGAACAATTCGTTAAAAGGAAATATCATACTTCATGATTTAAAAAAAGCATATACTTTATATTCTGAATCCAATGGTCAGGTATTTGTGAAAGAAACCGATATTAATACAATTCTTTGTGTAGATTTTGAAAAAGCAAATACAAAAGACATTGATCCGGGAACTGTATTTTCAAAAGCAGCTCCACAATTAGAAAGCCTTCCGGGAGCACCTGGTATTATTTATCTTGATTTTGATGGAGAATTGGTTTCTAATACAAGTTGGCTTGGTGGTGCTACAATTGACGCGCAATCTCCTAATTTCTCTGACGAAAAAATAATCAAAGTTTGGAAAATCATGGCCGAAGATTTTCGCCCATTTAATCTAAACGTTACTACCAGAAGAGATCTTTTTGATGCAGCTCCTAAAAATCGTAGAATGATGTGCATTTTTACGACTACAAAAGATGCTGCTCCGGATTCTGGAGGAGTTGCTTACTTAAATTCGTTTTCGTCGAATAGCAATAACCCTTGTTGGGTTTATAATTTGGGAACAAGATCTGCTGGTGAGACAGGATCTCATGAGGTTGGCCACACTTTGGGACTATCACATGATGGTAAACCAGGTACAACATACTACGCAGGGCATGGAGAATGGAGCCCAATTATGGGATGGAGCGTTAATAAAACATTAGGACATTGGAGTAGCGGAGAATATCCCGATGCAACAAATACTCAGGACGATATCGCAATTATCTCTAATAATAGAAACGGTGTTGGTTTTCAAAATGATGACCATGGCAATGCTATTAATGAAGCCACTGCACTTAAAGTAGCTCCTTCTGGGGCAGTAAGTGCCGATCAAAATTTTGGACTAATTAGTACTAGAGAGGATAAAGATGTTTTCTCTTTTGCAGTAGAAACCGGAAATGTATCCTTGTCTTTTGATCCCGATCCCGACTATCCCAATCTAAACATCCAGGTAAGAATTCTAAATGAACTTGGCCAGGAAGTAGCACTCTCTGATCCAAACGGACTTACAGCATCGATTAATCAAAACCTTACAGAAGGAATTTATTATATTGAGATTGATGGCGTGGGTGAAGGAACATTAGCCAATGGATATTCTGATTACTCTTCGTTGGGTAATTATTCTATATCGGGTAATTATATACCAGGAGACGATAAACAACCTCCATTATCAGATTTCGAAGCAACTACAAACTGTTCGGTAGTAGAATTTCAAAGCACTTCTACCAATAGAATAAGTTCTTATTTATGGAATTTTGGAGATGGTCAAACATCTACAGAACAAAACCCAACACATACTTATGCAACTAATGGGGACTATACTGTATCCCTTACGACAACCAATGATTCTGGAAATAATACTAAAGAAAAATCAGATTTTATTTCTATAAATCTTCCGAATCTCCCGGTTGTAACAAATCAAAATGTTTGTGCCGGAGAATCTGTGACGATAACTGTATCAGGAAATAGCGAATATAAGTGGTACACCACGGCAACCGGAGGTACCAGTATCGCATCTGGATTATCCTATGAGACTCCAGCACTCGATGCTACTCAGACCTATTACATAGAAGGAGCTATTGGTAACTGTACTACAACAACAAGAACAGAAGTAAAAGCAATTGTATCAGAAAACCCAGAAGAACCAACAATAGCTGTTAATCAAAATCATATGCTATTTGTACCATCTCAATTCTCTTCTTACCAATGGTATTATAAAGATGAACCTATTGATGATGCTAATCAAGCAGTATATTTACCCACAGAAGTAGGTGAATATTCTATAAAAGTATTTAACGAAGCTGGCTGTAGCATAACTTCTAAAGCATTTGAAGTTGATCAATCCCTACTTAATTTGGGCCAGGAGAACAAAACGTTTACCTACTACCCAAACCCGGTTAATGATGATGAAATATTACATATTGATGGTATAACAACAAATGATTATTCTGTAAGAATTGTTAACATACAGGGGCAAGTATTAATTGATATGATTCCCACTCCCGAAATGGATATATCAGAACTTTCGCATGGGTTATATATCATTTTAATTAACAACAAACCTCTTGGTAAATTTGTAAGACAGTAAACCTATAATAAGAATTATTAAAGCATATCTTTCTTAGTTTAGAGGGTATGCTTTTTTTGTATAAAACATCAAAATAATATTTTAACTTTCCATTAATAGATTTTTGAATATCTTTAGATACAAAAATTAAAGCTTGAGAAACAGAATAGCATCCTATATTTTTATTTTACTTCCTTTTTTTATTTTTTCTCAACAAAAATCTAAGGAAGGTAAAATAATAACTGAATATGGCAAAACCTATACAGTTAGCGATCCAGATTTTAAAACCAAAATGCAGCATGATTTAAAAGCTGTATTTGATGTTGGAAGAACATTTAAAGACAGCTCAAAAGTAAATCCTCTTTTTAATACCGCTGCGAGATATCTTAATATGCATGCTGGTGCTGGTGTGCCACTCGAAAAGTTAAAGGTTGCATTAGTAATTCATGGTTTGGCAGCAAATGATATCTTAAACAATACAAAGTATAAAGCCAAATACCATATTAACAACCCCAATGCTCCACTTCTTTCTGCTTTAGCAAAAAAAGGAGTCCAATTAATTTTGTGCGGGCAGACTGCAGCATATCGAGATATTTCTAAAGAAGATGTACTTCCCGAAATACAGATTGCATTATCTGCAATGACCGCATTGGTACAACTACAAAACGAAAACTACAGACTTATTAATTTTTAAACTTAATGAAACTAATATGATTATAACCCTCATATCACAACATGATTATTTTAATCGCCTTAAGTTATCTGTGGCCCTCTTCTAAACACTAAAACAAGCGCATGAAAACACAACCATCATCTTTTTTATTTATTTTTTTAATGATCTTTTGTTCCATACAGGCACAACAAATTGATCCAGATATTAATACTTCTGCAGAAAAAATAGAATCCAAAGTAATTGAATGGAGACGAGATTTCCATCAAAACCCAGAGCTTTCTAATCGAGAATTTAAAACTGCCAAGAAAATCGCAAAACACCTAAAAAGTCTTGGTTTAGAAGTAACCGAAAATATTGCTAAAACTGGTGTAGTAGCTATTCTTAAAGGAGAAAAAGAAGGCAAAACTGTAGCACTAAGAGCAGATATTGATGCATTACCAGTAACCGAACGAGTAGATATACCTTTTAAATCTGTTGTAAAAACTACATTTCTGGACACCGAAGTTGGCGTTAGCCATGCTTGTGGTCATGATACTCATACTTCTATATTAATGGGAGTAGCAGAAATTCTAACAAAACATAAAGATAAAATAAATGGTACGGTTAAATTTATATTTCAACCGGCAGAAGAAGGACCGCCACCAGGAGAAGAAGGTGGTGCCAAATTAATGATCAAAGAGGGCGTTTTAAAAAATCCAGATGTAGATGCAATCTTTGGTTTGCATATCAATTCGGGAACCGAAGTTGGAAAAATTCGTTACAAACCTGGGGGAACAATGGCGGCAGTAGAACGATTTGTTATTACAGTAAAAGGAAAACAAACGCATGGTTCTGCTCCTTGGACGGGAGTAGATCCTATCCTGATTTCGGCCAAAATTATTGATGGTTTACAAACTATTATAAGTAGAGAATCCCCTCTGGTAAATGAAGCCGCAGTAATAACGGTAGGTAAAATTACTAGTGGTGTACGATTTAACATTATTCCTGAAAGTGCCGAAATGATTGGTACAGTACGAACTTTGGATCCAAAAATGAGAGCCCATATTATTCGCCGTATGAATGAAATGGTACCTACTATTGCTAAGGCATATGGTGGTGAAGCTATTATTAAGTTTCAAAATAATACTTCTATAACATATAATGATCCCGACCTTGTAAAAAAGATGTTACCAACTATTGAAGGTATTGCTGGCAAAGAAAATGTTATCCTATCAAAGGCAACTACAGGAGGAGAAGATTTTTCATATTTTCAGGAAGTAGTACCAGGATTTTATTTCTTTTTAGGAGGAAAAACACCTGGAACCAATAAAGCAGCTTCTCATCATACACCTGATTTTTTTATAGACGAAAGCGGGTTACTATTAGGAGTTAAAGTAATGTCACAATTAACTATTGACTATCTTAATGCACAATAGATAAAATAAAATGGAAAGTGTATTTAATTTTTTAGGTTCAATATCCTGGTGGATGTGGATCATTACTGCGTTTGTATTAGTTGCAATTCGCGATATATTTTTTAATAAAAAACATACCGTAAGCCATAATTTCCCTATTATAGGTCATCTAAGGTATTTGTTAGAAAGTATAGGTCCAGAGATAAGACAGTATTTTGTTGCTAATAATAGAGAAGAACTTCCATTTAATAGAATTGAAAGAGGTTGGGTATATGCTTCTTCTAAAAATGAAAATAATTATGAAGGTTTTGGTACAGATAGGGATATTTATTTGCACCAGCATATTTTTGTAAAAAACTGTATGATCCCTTATAAGATGGATAAGGATCATCCCAATAGAAAAGATAAATCTTTTCTTCCTTGCGCAAAGGTGATGGGTTTATACAACCAACGAGAAAAGCCTTATCGACCCGGGTCTGTTATTAATGTTTCTGCCATGAGTTTCGGATCCCTTTCTGCACGAGCTATAGAGTCTCTAAATATAGGGGTACAAAAAGGAAATGCTTATCATAATACAGGAGAAGGTGGACTTTCTCCTTATCATAGTAATGGAGGTGATGTTATTTTTCATTTTGGAACTGGATATTTTGGAGTTCGCGATGAGAATGGTAATTTTTCGATGAAAAAAATAAAAGATCTGGTGACTCGAAATCCTTTTATTCGGGCTATTGAGATCAAATTATCACAGGGAGCAAAACCAGGAAAAGGAGGTGTATTACCTGGTGCTAAGATTACTCCAGAAATTGCAAAAATAAGAGGTGTAGAAGTAGGTAAAGATGTATTATCTCCTTCTGCGCACAAAGCTTTTTCTGATGTCCCAGAACTATTACAATTTATTGAGGATATTGCCAAAGAGACAGGACTTCCTGTAGGGATCAAAGCTGCAATTGGTAAAACAGAACAGTGGGAACTCCTTGCAGAACTAATGGTAAAAACCAATAGAGGTCCGGATTTTATTACTATTGATGGTGGCGAAGGTGGTACAGGAGCTGCACCACCAAGCTTTGCTGATCATGTGTCTCTTCCCTGGATATATGGATTTACAGCTATTTATAAAATTTTTCAAAAACATAATCTTACAGATCGGGTAGTTTTTATTGGTAGTGGAAAACTAGGTTTTCCTGCAAAAGCAGCAATGGCCTTTGCCATGGGTGTCGATTGTATCAATGTTGCTCGTGAAGCTATGATGAGTATTGGTTGTATCCAGGCACAGATATGTCATACTAATCGATGTCCTAGTGGCATAGCTACCCAAAGTAAATGGTTACAAAAGGGAATTGATATCCCATTAAAATCTGATCGCCTGGCACAGTATTTTAAAACATTTAGAAAAGAATTTACAGAGATCACTCATGCTGCCGGATATGAGCATCCTTGTCAGTTTACAATGCAGGACATAGATCTTAACGTGGATGACGGAGAACTTACCAAGACATTAAGAGAATCTTTTAAATATAGTAAGACTGCTGTTGAATATACTTGTACTCAGGATCTAAAAGAATGTACATATCTTGGTGGTTATAACCAAAAATAGGATTCTCTTATCATCTAAGCTAATTCAAACCAGAAAATAACATTAGATGATTAACTTACTTTTTTAGCATATGTACTCATAGTACAGCCATATTCCTCTACAAAGAAATCATCAAGATCATCGGCTCTTAGTGCGAGTTCTTTTATTTTTAGTTTAATATCATTTTTGGTGGCTTCATCCTGAAATATATCGGTGATACTAATTCTATACGATATAAAAATAGTATTTTTATATACTCCTAATGTAAATTGTCCCTGGTCACTAGAAATCAAATATTCATATAACCTTTCAAGGTTTTGTTTTGGTAAATTATTTAAAGGAGAGGTTAGATAGAGATATTCTCTATTCATTACAAAAATCCTAATTTGAGAACTTCCTTGGTGAAATTCCCAAAACTCCTGACCCGTTCTTGTTAAAACAGGATTAATATCTAATTGTTTCAAAGAATCTTCAATAAAGTTTGAAAATTCATTGAGTTCTAATTCATCAAATACATCCTTAGATAATGTTGCTCCACAATTATTACAGTAATCTTGTGCGACATATGTGAGACCAGAACAAGATGAGCACTGCAGGGAAAACTTAAATTCAGGGTTATTTTCAATACTTTCGATAGCCTGCTCAATTTCAGAAATCGGAATTGCAAATCCCATATTATCTGCATTATTGAATTTTGAAGAATTAATACCTGCCAATCTTCCATCTTGTGTCACTAAAGGACCTCCACTATTTCCTGGATTTATAGCTGCATCTGTTTGCACAAAATATCTCCCATTCATATGTTGCTCGGGGTTCGAAACAATACCTTCTGTTATTGTAAATGGCATTCCGAATGGATACCCAAGAGCAAATACTTTTTCTTGCCTGGCTAGTTCTAAAGAATTATCTACAGAAAAACCATGATCTATATTCAACTCCCCTTCTACTTTGAGTATTGCAATATCAATATCTGGATTTGTCATAATAACTTTTGCCAGCATTCTGTTATGATGATCATCTTCGACAGCGACCTCTTTACAACCGCTAATAACATGGTGGTTAGTAAGAATAATATTTTTACTTTTTATATAAAAGCCACTCCCCGTACCTCTTGGGGTAAGTATTTTAAATGTTGCTTCTTTTAACGAATCTAAATTGCTCATATTTTTTTCATTTATAATCTAACCAAATAACTTAGAAAAGAATCCTTTCTTAGGAGTCGAAGTTTGTACTGCTTTACCATTTAGAATACTATCCATCCCATTAAACAGTGATATCGCTGAAGCTTCCCACTCTTTACCCGCTGCATTTTTAAGCGAATTCACCATTTTTAAATTTATATCTTCTGGGATGTTGTTATAGTAGTAAAAATCATAAAAAGCAACCAGTAGTGTTAATGTCGCGGCTGTATATTGTTTATTTTGAATTTCCTTTTTTGCATTTTCATAAGGTCGCTCCCAGCTTTGTTTTATATGCTCTAATTCACTTCGCATCTTTGTCGGCACGAATGATTCTGAGATATAGAAATCTGCTAAAAGTTCTTCCTTATTTTTATTTTTCAATGTATCCAAAAACTTTTTTCCTCTCTGAATTCGATTTTGCATATCATCCTGAGAATACAAATCATTTACTTGATTTTCGATATCTGTTCTCAACTTACCATGAGGAGCCATGAGATAATCTATACGTTTTAATGTAATATTAATAATATCCCAATTATAGTACCCTACTCTGGTCTGATCGAAGTATTCTATATATTGATCTGCTTCTTTTAAATAAGAATTGATTTTTTCCCAAATCGTATCCAAAACTTCCTGGCTATAATTCTCAATATGCGGATCATGTAATTGTTCTACATCAAACAAGCTAATAAATTCATCATCAAAATTATCTGCATTGTGGCATATCTCTTTTAAAACGTAATATATTTTTAAAGGCTCACAAAGGTGTAAAGGAGTGCTATATAAAAAATTAAGCTGATCATTATCCAGTTTGATTTGCGATAAATTAAGGGGAGAAAAATTAACCTCAGCAATTTTTCTATATAGTGGTATTTTTTGATTTTCACCTACTTTTAGAAAAGGTGCTTTAACATTAAAATGTGTATCTGTAATACTAATTTCTACAATTATAGAGCCATGAGGTATCTTAAAATAGGTTTCATCTGCATTGCCATATTTTTTTCTAATATCTAGATCCAGATAATCAAACAAGCTTAAAACAACATCTTTGTATCGTTTTTGATCATATGCTTCCTTGGTGTCATCCCATTTTGAAACCGTAATCTTAGTGTCTAAAGATGACATAAGGGTCTCGTCAAAACTTAAAGTTTCCTTCATAAGAACAGATTAATAATTAATATTTATGTTATTCTCCCATTAGTAAAGAGTGCAACAAGTCTCTATTTTCTAAGAATTTAAATGTAAACAAAAAAACAAACCTAACAAAAGAGTCATGAAAGCTTTATTTTTTTCTAAAAAGACATTGATATACACAAATTTGTTGTACTCTTTCTTACCAAACAAACTTAGAGTTTATCTTTAGCATACACATCCCTATTTTCAGTGAAAAAATTACCTAACTACATATTTGCTTTTAGGAAGTAAAGTGTAAATTTTATGGAAAAAATAAATTTATTGTAAATCTAGATAGATAAATCAAAAAAGTTTGATTTATTTGTCTAGAGATAGTAATCTACACTTATATTTAATAACAACATATGGAATCCAAAATAGTTGATCTTCTTTTTAATATTATTCCTGCAGTGATTGTGGGTGTTATTTCATTCTATTTTTTTAGTCTTCATACTCGTAATGAAGAAAAACGTCGTAGATTTCTTTTGCATAGAGAACATCAAAAGCAATCGTTACCACTTAGACTTCAAGCATATGAACGTATGGTTTTATTTTTAGAAAGAATCTCTCCTGGTAATCTATTAACAAGAATTGCTCCTATTACAGAAGAAAAAAAAGACTATGAATCTTTATTGACTCATACGATTGATCAGGAATTTGAACATAATCTTACCCAACAAATCTATGTTTCTGATGAATGCTGGAATACACTTAAGGCTTCCAAAAATGCAACTATTGCTTTAATTCGAAAAACTGCATTAAAAGAAGATGTAGATTCGGCAAATAAAATGAGAGAAGTAATTCTTACCGAGCTTATAGAGAAAGGTGCTCCCAGTGATACTGCAATTGCAATTATTAAAGAAGAAATTGGCGATCTATTTTAAAATGTTGCCTTATTTCAGAAGGATTATCCTGCAAGATCTATATTTTTAAGTTTATTTTCTTCTGCAGTTTTTGCTTTCTGAGCTGCGTATTCATAACCTTGTCTCCACCAGCTACTCATTAATTTTTTATTAAAAATCAATGAGTTCTCTGTAAGTTTGGATGGTGTGTAGTATAGATTTAAAGGAACTTCTTTATTAATCGCTGCTAATTTACCTAATACAGTATCATGTCCTTCGACCTGGTCTAACATATAACTAAATAGGTTTACCATAAGTGAAAATGGGTTTTTACCCAATACTTTATTATGCTCCATATTTTCTGACTCCAAAATAATGGCATCAATCTCTGTTGCTCCTCTTCGTATCGCTTCCCGAATAGGTACCATACACCCAAAACCTCCATCTGCATATTCGCAACCATCTTTGGTAACCAAACTCATAAAAGGAACATAGTTACAGGATATCCAAACCCAATCACAGAAATCTTCATAAGAAAAATCATTAATCGATTTATATTCTGTACTATTTTTAGTGAGGTTAGAAACGGTAACTACAACATCATCAACTTTTGTACGTGCCAGCTTAAATTCTTCTTCAGAAAAGTTTCTGCGTATAGCACGTCGTAAATTTTTACTTTCTCCGAATGTTCGTTTTCTTTTAATAAATTGCCACAGTGAAGAAAAAAAGTTAATCGATACAAACTCTCTATTTCCTTTTTTTCTAACTACAAAAGGATTTACATTAAAAATTGTATGTTGGTTAACATTGGTATAGATATCATACATTTTCTCGATATTACCCAAAGCCAATTGTGAAATTAAAAGGCTTCCGGTAGAAGTCCCGAGAAACAGGTCATATTTCTTACCTTGCTCCTGAATTAAGTATTGCGCTACACCACCGGCATAAGCTCCTTTACTTCCTCCTCCTGAAATTACTAGTGCTCGCATATTATAATGGGTTCGAAATGTTCTTTTTCTTTGCAAATTTATAACCTTTTGCCCACCATTGTGTCATTTTTTCCTTATCAAAAATTAATGAGTTCGTAGTCAGTACGGTAGGAGTATAATATAGATCCATTGCTACATCGTGTTCTATTGCCTTAAACTTACCTATCCGAATGTTTTGATGTTCGATCCTATCCATCATAAAATCGACCATACTTGTAATTAAGGTAAAGGGGTTTTTGGTAGGCATTCTATTTAAATAATTAATTTCTGTTTCCAACACAATAACATCGAGCTCTGTTGCTCCACGTTTTATTGCTTCTTCAATAGGAACCATCGATCCCAAACCACCATCAACATAATCACAATGGTTTTTTCTAACCAAACTCATAAAAGGTGGGTAATTGCAAGATATCCATATCCAATCTAAAAAATCCTGATATGTACATTCTTTTATTGATTTATATTCTACTTCATTAGTAGAAAGATTGGTTACTGTAATGACTATATCTTTTTCTCCAGATTTTAGTTCTTCAAAATATGATTCAGAAATAGCACTCTCTACCAGATTTCTAAGGTTTTTACTATCTCCAAATGATTTTTTCCCTTTAATCAAATTATACAATACATTAAAATGATTGATATTGATACTTGTATATCCTCTTTGCTTTTTAATAGTAAAAGGACAGCTTTTAAATATTGAAGATTGATTTACCGAGGTATAAAAAGTTTTTATCTCTTCGATTTTGGATAATGCCAGATGTGATACCAAAAGGCTTCCGGTAGAAGTACCAATAAACAGGTCATATTTTCTACCCAAATCCTGAATTAAGTACTGTGCAACACCACCTGCAAAAGCTCCTTTACTTCCACCACCAGAAATTACTAATGCACGCATGTTTTATGTTATGGGGTTAATTTTTTTCTCAAAAAATCTTGTTGATTCTTCGGTAAACTATCCAATAAAACTACGTATTTCTTTTTATATTTTTCGTCCTTTAGTATTTTATCCAAAATTTTTCTACAAGAGTTCCTAAAACGCCAATTATGATGCGTAGCTCCATCAACTAGATCTATTAAGGAATGGTCAGAAAAAGCTTGTAAGCTTTCTAAATAAGTAAACGCATTCTCACGAGTACTGAATCCAAATTTTGACGATGTGTAACCCGATAGCTCCAGATAAAATTTTTGATGTTCGCTGGTATAGTAATCCTTTGTGTTTAATGCTAAAACTAACCATAACATTCTAACATTTTTAGTATTAAAGCCTACAATTTCTTTGGTAAGATCCAGATACTCTTTTCTTTTTTCTGGAAAACTAGTCCATAAATGATAAAGTGCCGGTTCTATGGTAGCATACGAGGCATCTTTTAGCAAAGATTCATATTGTTCTTGTAAATCCTTAGGTACTGTATTTAATGTATTGGCAATAGCCTGACGTACAAAAATGTTATTTGTCTCAAAAGCTTTATCATACAAGGCTATAACCTCTGGAGAGTTTTGCCCTTCTAATTGATATACAGCTTCCTGACCAATGTAATCATTTGTAGGGAAATCTAATGCCTTAGCCAAAGTACCCCATTTTCCTGCCATAGGTTGAGTACGTTCTTGCGCCAGGCCAAGGTAGTTTTTAATGAAATCTGATTTTGCAAGTATATCTAATGCTTCTTGCGAAGGGAATTTTATATTCTCTAACCATAATTGCCTAAATGCTTTCAAATCTTTACCACTCACGGCCGAAGCTATCGCTATAAAATCATTGGTTGTAACATTTTGAAATTTATGCTTTTCGAGATAATTATGAATTGTAATTTTAAAACTAGTATCGCCAATCAAATTTCTTAATGCATGAATAGCCCAGGCTCCTCTTTGATAAAATGTTAGAGAGCTTGCTTTGGGATTTAATAATGATGTTGCATTCTTTGTTTTGGATAGCTCGGTGAGTTGTTCTGCACTTTCATACAATTTGTATTGAAAATAATCATCTCCAAAAATTTCTTTTTCTGCTAATAATGCATAATATGTTGCAAACCCTTCTTGAAGCCAATGGTGTGTTCCTTCGGTTTCAGTTACCAAATCTCCAAACCATTGATGTGCCAACTCATGTGCATTGACATTAATATAATTTTGATCAATGAATGCTGTTTCATCAACCATAAAGGCATCAGAAAAAATAGTTGTTCCTGTGTTTTCCATACCTGCATATAAAAAATCTTTAACAGGAATTTGCTTATAATTTTGCCAGGGAAACGAAAACCCGATCTCTTTTTCTAAAAAATCAAAGATCTGTTTACTATGCTTATAGGTTGTCTCGAATTTATGCTTATCCTTTGGGTAATAATACATTTCTAAAGGAGTTCCATTTGCCGAAGTTTCTACTACTTTATCATATTTCCCAATGGCAAAAGCAACCAAATAGCTACTCATGGGACGTTGCATATCATACTGCCAACTTTGGATAGAATCATTTACCGATTCTGTTTTAGTGAGTTTTCCATTGGCAATAACTTCATAGCCTTTATAAAAACTAATCGTGAGATCATATTCGAGCTTTTCATTCATATCATCAAAACTGGGAAGCCAGTTAGAGGTATATTTTCCTTGCCCTTGTGTCCATACCTGATCATTACCTTCATAATCTTTAACAAAATAAAGTGCTTTTTTAGGTTTAGCTTCATAGTAAATCACTAGTTGATACTCGTTTTCTCTTTTAAAGTCTGAATTAATGATAATCTTCTTATTATCATACTTAAAATCCACATTTTTACCATTTAAAGATACTTTACTGATTATCATATGTTGAGCATCTACAAAAACAGATTTCACAGACTCTATTATTTTAAAAGTATATGTTACTTTTCCTTTTATTTTTTTTGACTTAGAATCTACAGTCACATCGACTTTACCATTTTGAAAATCAACATCAGCTTGTTCCTTTTTAAAATTATGAGGTTCTGCAGAAGCCATTTCCTGAGCATTGCCTATTGAAGAAAAAACAAGTATTAAAAAGCTTAAAATAAATTTCATACTACACGTAAATCAAATGTTCTGCCAAAATAACGAAATTAGTCTGTTTATGTTACAAATTTTAGATTGACAATATTTCTATAATATAGTATATTCGCTATGATGAATCCTAATATTTTACAAACTCCCATAGATTATCTAAAAGGTGTTGGCCCATCCCGTGCTACTTTGCTTCGGTCGGAGCTTGGGATTCATACGTACCAGGATTTGGTTAACTTTTTCCCGAATCGATATCTTGATAAAACACAATACTATAAGATCAACCAATTACAGCGTAATTCGGCAGAGGTACAAATTATAGGCAAGATTGTTAATATTAAAACTGTAGAGCAAAAAAGAGGAAAGCGATTAGTTGCCAAATTTGTAGATGATACGGGTTCTTCTATAGAGTTGGTTTGGTTTAGAGGGCATAAATGGATTCGCGAAAATTTAAAAATCAATACTCCCTATGTCATTTTTGGAAAAACCAAATACTATAATGGTTTTAGTATGCCACACCCTGATATGGAACTATTAACCGAGCATCAAAAAAATCTAAGAACGGTAATGCAACCCATATACCCTTCTACCGAAAAACTCTCTAATAAGGGTATCACCAACCGCGTGATGAGTAAAATGATGCAACAGTTGTTTGTAGAGACCAAAGTACGTTTCTACGACACGTTGTCTAAGGAAATTCTTGAGGATCTTAAACTTATTTCAAAAAGTGAAGCTGTTTTTAATATTCATTT
The DNA here is from genome assembly GCF_943373825.1 of Aquimarina spinulae. Classification (NCBI taxonomy): domain Bacteria; kingdom Pseudomonadati; phylum Bacteroidota; class Flavobacteriia; order Flavobacteriales; family Flavobacteriaceae; genus Aquimarina; species Aquimarina spinulae. The sequence continues at coordinate 756,503 of NZ_CALSBP010000003.1, forward strand.
TCCTAAAAGCCAGGAACTATTATCCAAAGCGCAATATCGGCTTAAATTTGAAGAGTTATTTTATATTCAGCTACAACTCATCACTAAAAAACTAATTCGAAAACAAAAAATAAAAGGGTTTCCATTTACTGAAGTTGGAGAGCATTTTAATAATTTCTACAAGGATCACCTTCCTTTTGATCTTACCAATGCGCAAAAACGGGTGATCAAAGAAATTCGAAATGATATTGGAAGTAGTGCCCAAATGAATCGTCTTTTGCAGGGAGATGTAGGATCGGGAAAAACTATTGTGGGATTAATGATCATGCTATTGGCTATCGATAATGGATTTCAAGCTTGTTTAATGGCTCCAACCGCAATCCTGGCAAATCAACATTACCAAGGGATTACTGCACTTACCAAAGAGCTGGATGTTAATGTAAAACTATTAATGGGCAGTTCTAAAGCCAAAGAACGACGAAAAATCCACGAGGAACTAGAAGAAGGGTCATTACATATCCTAATTGGTACTCATGCTGTATTAGAAGACAAAGTGCAGTTTAAAAATCTAGGATTAGCCATTATTGATGAGCAACATCGATTTGGAGTGGCACAGCGTGCTAAGTTATGGCATAAAAACACCTATCCACCACATATTTTGGTGATGACAGCAACCCCAATACCCAGAACATTAGCGATGAGTTTATATGGTGATCTGGATATTTCGGTAATTGATGAACTCCCTCCAGGTCGTAAAGCTATTAAAACGGTACATCGATACGATAGCAACCGATTAAAAGTATTTAAGTTCATTTCTGAAGAAATACAAAAAGGAAGACAAATTTATATTGTTTATCCATTGATACAGGAATCAGAAGCTATGGATTATAAAGATCTTATGGACGGATATGAGAGTATTGCCCGCTCCTTCCCTGCTCCAGAGTATCAAATTTCTATTGTTCATGGTAAAATGAAACCTGCTGATAAAGATTATGAAATGGAACGCTTTGTAAAAGGGGAAACCCAAATTATGGTTGCTACTACTGTAATTGAAGTTGGCGTTAATGTACCAAATGCCAGTGTAATGATTATAGAGAGTGCAGAGCGTTTTGGTTTATCACAATTACATCAATTACGAGGGCGTGTAGGTCGTGGAGCAGAACAAAGTTTTTGCATTCTTATGACCAGCTTTAAATTATCTGCAGACAGTAAGACCCGATTAGAAACTATGGTACGCACCAATGATGGTTTTGATATTGCCGAGGTAGATCTAAAATTACGAGGTCCTGGAGATATTATGGGCACCCAACAAAGTGGTGTGCTTAATCTTAAAATAGCAGATATCGTAAGAGATAATGATATCTTAAAAACAGCAAGGCATTATGCTATGAAAATCCTAAATGAAGACCCTTCTTTATCCTTAGAGAAAAATAAAGTATTACTGTACACCTATCAGCAACTCGCCAAACATAAGAATATATGGAATTACATTTCTTAATGTGTAATAAATACAATACTATCATGTTTAGCTAATTTATAATCAAAAATAAGCACTGTATTATGATACCTTTGAAATTTCTAAACAAAGTAGTTAAAAATAAATAAAGACTTCTTAAAAATGCCATATCAACAGATACCAGAATACCCAGAAAATTACTCCTCAGGTAACATAATTTCTAGACTTATAGATGGTCTTGGATATCGTTATTACTGGGCTACAGATAATCTTGCAGATAGCGATCTAAAATATAAGCCATCTGCCGAAGGGTATAATACATATGAAACCATAGAACATATATATTGGCTTTCAATAATGATTACTAATACTGCGCAAAATTTACCTAGTATCAGACTTACTCCAAATGATCTATCTCCTCTGAATTTTGATATCTTAAGAAAAAAAACGCTGTACAATCTAAAGAAGGCAAGTGAATTATATGCAAAAAACACAAAAGACGATATAGATAACTATATGATAGTTATACAAAGTGATGGGTATAAAGGAGAATTCCCTTTCTGGCATATGATCAATGGTCCAATATCTGATGCGCTCTACCACACAGGACAAATAGTATCGTTTAGGAGGACAACTGGCAATCCAATAGATCCAAAAGTTAATGTATTTACAGGAAAAGCAAGGAGTTAAATTTTGGTTAAGAAGAGATTTAAACGATTTTTTTACTCATATAATTATATTTTTATCTCTTGTAATACCAAGTTTTTAGATCTTTTAAAGCCTTTGGGTTACCTAAATTAATTTAAAATTCTACTATAAATTTTTAGCATTAATTATGAGTAATGAGGAATATATTATAAAAGAAGCTACTCCAGATGAGTTTGCAAAAGTTGGAGAACTAATGGTTGATGTATATTCACAGTTAGAAGGTTTTCCTTCTAAAAAGGAACAACCCAACTATTATAAAATGTTGGCTAATATCGGAAGTTTAACAGAGAACCCTAAAACGAAGTTGTTGATTGCTATTTCTTCAAATAAAAAAATAGGAGGAGGTGTTGTTTATTTTGGTGATATGAAATATTATGGTTCTGGCGGTACGGCCACGACAGAAAAACATGCTTCTGGATTTAGGTTACTGGCAGTCGATCCAGCTACCAGAGGTAAAGGTTTAGGCAAACGTTTAACAAATGCTTGTATACAGATTGCAAAAGATGAAAAACAAAATCAAATGATAATTCATTCTACAAAAGCAATGCAGGTAGCATGGAAAATGTATGAAAATATGGGATTTAAAAGATCAGAGGATTTAGATTTTATGCAAGGAGAACTTCCTGTTTTTGGTTTTAGATTAGTACTTCAAGAATAATGAATCTCATTACAATAATTAGATATAATAAACTACACTACTACTATGATACTACCAGATTTTGAAAATATTATATTTTTCTTGGCAGCTGCATCTATATTAATTCTTATACCCGGCCCGTCTGTTCTTTATATTATGGCCAAAAGTGTCGAACAGGGTTATAAGGCAGGTATTGTTTCGGTTTTAGGAATAGGTATTGGAAGCATGGTTCATGTTGCGGCCGCTGCAATTGGTATTTCTTCTATATTACTAACATCTTCTACTGCATTTTCGATTGTAAAGTATCTGGGGGCTATCTATCTTATTTATCTTGGTATCAAAAAATTATTAGAAAAAATACCTAGTAAGCAACCTGTAATCACAAATAAAAACAAGCGATTAGACAAAATTTTTTATGAAGGGATATTAGTAAACACCTTTAATCCTAAGACAGCGATATTCTTTTTTTCTTTTTTACCACAATTTATAAATATTGACAAAGGAGGTAATGCCAGTCAAATATTATTTCTTGGTATTTTATTTACTGTTTTTGCAATATTAAGTGATACATTATATGTTTTACTTTCTGTGAAAATATCAAAATGGTTTACCAGTTCTAAAAAGTACCTCAAAAGACAAAAAAACATTACAGGTTCTATTTACATAGCTCTTGGCCTAATAACATTGACTATTAATCAGCCTATAGAGCATTCTAATACAAAATAGCAGGTATTTTATTATTATATAAATAGTCAAAAAACATATAATTTATTTGATGATTCGCTTTTTTGTAACTACACCTTAAAAACAAAGTCCTTTTACCGATAGTATAGTGCAAAATAATTAGTATTAGGTATGGAAATAGTATGTTACGGTTGTGGAAGAGGTGAAAATCCTGAAAATACAATTAAAGGAATACACCATTGTCAATCAATAAATCCAGATTGGTGGGTAGAAATGGATATTCAGATTACTAAAGATCAAAAATTAGTTCTATTTCATGATTATCAAACAAAACGAATCACTGGAGTAAATAACAAAATTCACCTACTTACTCTAAAAGAAATACAACAGCTTAATGCAGGGTATAATTTTAATGTTGAAAATGAATTTATATATCGTGAGAACCCTATACAAATTCCGACTGTAGAAGAGGTATTTCAAAAATTCCCAAAAGCTAAACTATTACTCGATCTTCATACAAATAATCTTATAGCCGTTACTCGGCTAATTACATTAATCAAAAAATATGCTATGGCTAACCAGATAATTATAGTTAGTCGATATGATGAAGTAATTTCTTCTTTCAAAAAGAAACGGCCTAAATGGAGGTATGGTGTACCTACCAAAGAAGCAAAAAAAATGATTTATAGTAGTTTTCTATATTTAGATAAGCTCTTTCCTATTACATCAGATATACTAATGCTCCCTAAAAAAGCTGGTAAAGTCAATGTTTTAACAAAAAGAGTGGTTAAGCATGTTAAAAAACGAAACAAAACACTTTGGGCCTGGATGTATGAAGGAGAAATTGTAGAAACTGTAGATAATGAAATGGAGCTAAATGAAATGAAAGAGCTTGGAGTAAATGGTATATTTACAGGTTATCCTAAAAAATTAGTGAATGAACTACAATAATTAACTTCAAACTTTAAAAAGATCCTATATAATCAATTGGCAAAATTATAATCATTCTATTATGAAAATACTAAAGACTATTACTCTATTATTAGGTGTTTTGATGTTATCCATATTTACCTTCTCTTTTGTAAATCAGAAACCAAAGAGTACTCCTCCTGGTAAAATAGTAGACATTGGTGGATATAATTTACACTATATCTCTAAAGGAAAAGGGGATTACACTGTTCTTTTTATACATGGAGCAAATGATGTAGCTCAACTATGGAGTCCAATACTTAATGAAGTAAGTAAATATACCAAAACAGTTGCGATAGACGAACTTGGTAGAGGGTGGAGCGATTGGGGGCATCATGATAAAACACGTAGACAACAAGCGTATGATTTTCATAAGCTATTAAAAACAGAAGAAATAGAAGGTCCATATATTTTAGTTGCGCATTCATTAGGAGGCTTAATTGCGCAATCTTTTGTAAAGCAATTTAAGAATGAAGTAGCTGGAGTTGTATTTGTGGATGCTACACACCCTGATGAAGTTTTTAGATTCCCTGATGAAGAAGGAGTATTAAGGTTTAGAGCAGGGCATACTACAGCTAGAGATATAGAAGTACCAAAAATTCAAACAGGGAAAATAGACAAAAAGCAACATTTGGAAAAAGTAGAACGAGCAAAGAAAGTAACTGAATTTAAAAAGTATTTTTCTCCTTCAGAAGCCGTAATACTTCAAGAAGCATACAACAGACCACAATTTAGGCCAAAAGATATAACAACTGCTTATCCATATTTATTTGAAGAACTTCGCGAAATGTCTAATCATAAAAGTATGTATACTTTTGGGAATATTCCGCTTATCATACTTAGTGCTCCTATAGACTATTCCTGGATAAGTGATGATACGTTCTCTAAAGGAGAATTCTCCTCAAGGGAAAAATTAGTAGAATACTCTATTAAATTACAAAAAGATTTTTTGAATTATTCAACAGTAAGCAAACAGATTTCTATAAATTCAGGGCATTATATTCATTTAGAAAAACCCAATATTATTATAAAGTCAATTAAAGAAATTTTGGACTCTTTAAAAAAGTAAGCAAAAAGCAAAACAACCAATGAAACCAAAACTAATCATTTTGTCTGACCTATGGGGAAAGAAAAAATCGGATTGGGTTGCTTATTATACCAAAGAGCTTCAAGATCATTTTGTGTTACAATATTATGACTGTTGTGAATTAGGAATGTTAGACATATCGACATACACCGAAGAAAACCTTCATAAACAATTTACTAAAGGAGGAATTGATCGGGCAGTGCAAAACTTACTTACCCTAGAAAAAGGAAAAATACATATCCTTGCGTTTAGTGTTGGTGGGGTCATTGGCTGGAAATCGGCTATAAAAAACCAGAATATAGTATCACTGCACGCGGTTTCATCAACAAGGTTACGATATGAAACAAATAAACCCAAAACAAAAATAAAGCTCTATTTTGGAGAGAATGATATCTATTCTCCAAAAAACGAATGGTATGCTCTAATGGGTATTAATGCCATTATAGAAAAAGAAAAAAAACATCAACTATACATCGAACCAGAATTTGCTATACAACTAAGCAATAGAATAAAAAATAGTATAAATCATTAAATAAAAAAAGCCTCACAATACTACAATACTGTAAGGCTTTAGTAATTACACTTGCAAAAAAATTATTTAATCATTATTTTTTCTGAAACACTTCGACTTCCATCAGATATTGTTATAAAATAAATACCCGATGTTATTCCCTCTAAAGAAATTTTGTTATCGGTTACTACTCCAGATTTTATTATGCTGCCTTGCATATTAGCTAATGTAAAACTACTGTCACGATTGTTTCTCAAGCTAATTTGAATATAAGTTGTAGCTGGATTAGGGTATACTTTGGCCAAGAACACTTTATCTTCCTGTTCTAATTTTCTATCAACTTTTATTGATGATGCTCCTTTAGCTCCCATGGTTGACCCTATATTTACAGTATAATCTTCTACTTCTCCATATCCAAAAGTTTCACAAGATGTTGGTACTCCGTTCCATTTCATAGCAACTCGCATTCGAGTATTTCCTAATACTGCTGTAGATGGTATATCAAAATTATATGATAGGTTGCTTGTCTCTGATGTAGATGCACTAACTACTTTTTCAGTCCCTTCAAAAGTTCCGTTTTTATTAAAATCAATCCATACCGCCCAATGTTCTGTATAAGATGCACTTGCAAACCCAACACTTAATATAATAGTATTAGCTCCATAGTTAAGATTTGCTACCTGAGCGGTAAAATCTCCATAACCGCCATTAGCTAATGTGGTGTTAGAGATCCCTCCTATTCCCACATAGTCAATATATTCATACTTTACAGTATTTCCTTTTGACGTACAATAGGAAACTACAGTATCAAGAGTAGTAACGGTTACGGTATTACTAGATGCGGAGGCATTTCCTGCTGCATCAAATGCAGATATTTTAAATGAATAGTTCGTTCCTGCTGCCAAGCCAGATACATTATACGAAACTCCGGTAGTTGTCGTTAGTACTGCTCCATCTTGATAAATCGTATATCCTGTAACCCCAATATTATCGGTAGAGGCTGTCCAGGAAAGCTGTGTGCTATTTTCTGTGATATTAGCAACTGTTACATTGGTAGGGGTTGTAGGAGTTTCAGTATCTGAACCAGTATTACCTCCTCCATTGAATGTATGCTTTCCCAGGCCATCAAAGGTATTTTGGGGATATGACTCCCACTCAGATGTGTTATATGTTGCAGATGGTGATGATACATCTGCTTTTCTTCTTAAAGTAGCATCCTTAGCAAAGTTAGACGATCCTCCATTAAAGGTTCCTATCACATCTATTAAAACTCCATCCTTAAATAAGCCTACGGGGTCATTACCATTAAAAGTCAATTCTGAAGCTCCCGAAACCAGATCTGCTTCATTTTTTATAGTATTCGAAGCCGAACTATTGGCAGCTACATAAACATCATTAGTAGCCAAAACACCAGAAAGGTTTAATCCTCCCGACCAAGATCCAGAGCCATTGGTTTGCCTTTTGATTGTATACCCTGAAAGATTAACCGATACGCCTGTATAGTTTGCTATTTCTAAAGCCTTATTATTTGAAGATCCTTCTATATACTCCGAAAAAAACAATGCCGTAGCATCACCACCAGGTGAAGTATTTTGAGTCGTAACATTAATCGTAGTACTAGCTGCAGATATATTACCTGCTGCATCTTTCGCTTTTACAGAAAATGAATACGTAGTGTTAGCGGTTAATCCCGAAACGCTATAACTGTTCATTAATGAAGAACTTAAAAATGCTCCATTTCTATATACATCATATCCTGTTACACCAACATTATCTGTTGATGCACTCCATGATAATACTGTAGATGTCTGAGTTGTATTTGTTGCTATGAGATTAGCAGGAATACTTGGTGCCTGCGTATCATTACCTCCTGTATCCCCAAACCTGTCTTCGGCTTGAGGTCCTCCCCAAATCTGAGTAGCAAATGCAGGATTATCTATAAATGGGTTTCTGTTACCTTGTATATTTTCAAGAATTGGATTACGTTGTAATTCTAATGGCGAAACAGGATCCTCTGCATTCCATTCTAAAAATAATTGTAGCATATTACTATCACCAGTTGCTGCTGCCCCTACTCCAACATTCTTTGGCAAACAACGATTGTTATAGCGTATATACATATACATCATCATACGTGCTACATCTCCTTTCCATTCATCACCAGGATACCAATGTCCTTGAGAAGTAGGTCCAGAATTACCCGATCCATCTGCAAACTTTCTATTTCCTCTTGATGAATTGCGCTGTACATCTGATGGTCGTAAGTGATGTGCATCTGCTCCTGGCCCTTGTGTTCCCAGATTCGGGTTACCCAATGATTTTGGATATACGTGCTCCCTGTTCCAGTCAGTAGATCCTCCCCCATTATTATTTACTCCTCGTGTTCTATCTGTACTCGAATTTCCATCCGTATCACTATATCCATATACTAAAACAACTTTTGAAGGATCAGAAGGTTCTAAATCGGTCTGCTTTAATGCATCCCACACCCCTGGTGTATAACTAAGAAATGTGGTATGTGTATTTGTCACCTTATCACTTAATTCATTTTTTAAAGCAGTTCCTGATAAGGTTAGGTTTACATCATTGTAATATGATGGTATCTGGCTATACCCCATAACAGGTATAAACAGAAGTAAGAGTATTATTTTTTTCATTATGTTATAAGTTAGTTTATTAAGCATAATTACGTGATCTCGAATCTAAAATTATTTTGTTAGACTTACTATAGTAAAACGTTATCAAATAGTTACCTAGTATGTTGACAATCCACTATTTACACAAAAAAACATATTCAAATCGCTACAATTCAATCAATTACTACCCCTAACGATTGTTAATAAGTTATTTCTTACAAAAAACAAGAGTGTCATTTACAACAAATTTCTGTAAAAAAACACAAAATCATAAACATGATTTTTGCTCATAATACTACTAATAGTCAATACTCTTAGCATTTTCTCTTATAAAATTTTATTCTTTGAGTGATTTAATCCAAAGTCATAAACAAGATCAATACCTTACTTTTTTAGTGGTTTTCATGTAACTGACTTACAATATTTTAAATTAAATTTAAACCATAACTTAAATATATTACACGATGAAAAAAATCTTGAATGTTACAGGAGTTCAGAAGTTAAGTAAAGACCAACAACAAAATATTAAAGGAGCATGGGGGCGTGCAACTTGCTGCCCTAGTGGAAGAGGATGCCTTATTAGCTTTGGAAATCAAAGTTTTTGTGAGCCTGGTCGTTGTGACCGTTGGGGGCGTTGTATCTTTTTCTAAGAAAATTCAAAACCATACAAAAGGCAAACTTTCTGGTTTGCCTTTTTTTGTGCTACATTTTTAATTAAAAACAATGTTATTTAACGTTTTAAAAAACTGACTCACACTATTTTAAAGTATATTTAAATACTAACTTAAATATATATATAATGAAAACTATTTTAGAATTAACTGGTGTTCAAAAATTAAGTAAAGAACAACAACAACAAATTAAAGGAACATGGGGACGAGCCACCTGTTGCGGGCCAAAAAAGTGTCGTATTCCTGGAACAAGTTTTTGTGATTATGGATATTGCCGATCTAACGGAAGTTGTATGTGGGCATAACCAAAATAACACTGTGTGAAAGTATTAAAAGATAATAGCGAATCTCTATGTTATTCTATTAAAAATAACCCAATTTATAAGTTGAAATTTATAAATCTCAAGAATATGGTGTTGTATTTTACTACATGATCCAATATTTTTAATGGAGAAAATCTGAATTATTAACTTTTAAAACTTTCACACAATGAAAAACATTTTGGAATTAACCGGTGTTCAAAAACTATCTAAACAACAACAACAAAATATTAAAGGAGCATGGGGGCGTGCAACTTGCTGCCCTAGTGGAAGAGGATGTCTCATTAGCTTTGGAAATCAAAGTTTTTGTGAACCTGGTCGTTGTGACCGTTGGGGGCGTTGTATCTTTTTCTAAGAAAATTCAAAACCATACGTAAAGACAAACTTTTAGGTTTGTCATTTTTTTGATCATTACTAATTGGTTCTGGTAAAGCAGCATCATTGTACTCAAAATTGAATTATTAACTTTTTTAAATATTTTACAAAATGAAGAATATCTTAAATTTAACTGGAGTTCAAAAATTATCCAAAAAAGAGCAACAAGACATCAAAGGTTCCTGGGGTCGCAGAGTATATTGTGGCGGACCAAAAAGATGTTGTTTCCGTCTTCCTAATGGAGCAGAATTTTGCGATTATGGATATTGTCAATCCAATGGAAACTGTATTTGGGCATAACCAAAACAGTATTGGGTATCATCACTAAAAGATGATAGTGAATCTCCAATTATTACTCTTTTAAAACAGTTTTTTATAAGTTGAAATTTATAAATCTCAAGAATATGGTGTTGTATTTCACTACATGATCCAATATTTTTAACAAGAGATAATCTCAATTATTAACTTTTAAAACTTTCATACAATGAAAAACATTTTGGAATTAACTGGAGTTCAAAAACTATCCAAACAACAACAACGTAATATTAAAGGAGCTATGGCGAGCATATCGTGTTGTGGACGTAACAAATGTCGAATTAGTTATCCTGGAGGAAGTTTTTGTGAACCAGGTAGATGTAACACATGGGGACAATGTATTTTATATTAACAATATTTTAAATCTTAAAGTATTGGATAAAGGATGTGCTTAAAAAGCCATCCTTTTTTTATGGGTATGGTCAATCAATCGATAGTAAACAGATATTAGATATATACAAACTCTTTTAGAGTATAATATTATAGAAATACTCTAGATTTGTAAATAAACATACATGAGAGAGATATAAGGTATATCCTCTATTTAATTGTTGTATTTAATATTAGATAACGAAATATGAAATATCAAAAATTTCCTCAACACTATTATTACGTAGTTTTTCTTCTTCTATTTAATTCTGCTTTTGGTCAAAACTTAAAGCAAGAAAAAATGGAGCAATTAAACTTTATGATTGGAGAATGGATCGGTACAACCAAAGTTTATGAAAATGGAATTGTTTCGAAGCAAGGATCAGCCCATCAAAAAATTACTTATGACCTAGATAAGAGTATTTTAGTCATTGAATTGAATACTGAGTTCTTACAACTTCATACCATAATTTATTATGATGAAAAAGATAAAAAATATTATTACTACCCTTTTTCTAAAAAAGGGGTAAATAGATATCCTGCAGAGTATAAAGATGGACAACTCATTGTACAAAGCAATGAAAAAAACAGATTTATTTTCAGTAAAACTCCAGAGGGAGGCTTTCGAGAGTATGGAGAACAATTAATTAACGGGAAGTGGATAAAATATTTTGAAGACAACTTTAAAAATACGCAGTAAATAAAATGCTAAGCACAACTATGTGTATAATTTATTACATCGTAAATTCCTCGCATTTTTGTTATCTTTCCTTCTTGATCCTAAAAATTTTACCCATTTTTCCATAATGAAATTATACACAAAACCGCCAGACTGTCTCAGAACTTACTAAAAAAATATTTAGATTAGAAGAGTTAACTGCAGTCACGATAAATTTGATTATCCTTCAGGCTTATTTCTTAATAAACCTTTCCTTAAAATAATGAGAATAATTACTTCCCAATGGTAGCGTAATATCCCCTATTTGTATTCTATTAGCATCTATTTTGTTAACGTGTTTTAAGTTTATCAGGTAGCTTTTATGGATTCGACAAAATTCAAACAAGGATAATTCTTTATCAATTTTAGAGATCGTATTTCTAATAATTTTTATTTCTCCATCGGTAAGGAATAGCTTTAAATAATTACCATAAGATTGAATATACAGTAAAGATTCATATGTGATCTTATGAATAATCTTTCCTTCTTTTATACAAAAATAAGTCGAATTAGTACTAGCAGTATTAGTTTCTAAATTTTGAGAAGTTTCGTTTTTCTCTAGTGTAATCACTTTTTTCACTCGTTCTAAGGCCTTAACAAAACGAACAAATTTTATTGGTTTCAATAAATAATCTACCACTAAATCATAATTGTACGTTTCTATAGCATAATCAGAATAAGCCGTAACCATTATCACTTTTATATCTTCTTTTTGAAGAGTATCTAATAACTCAATTCCAGAGATTTCTGGCATTTGTATATCCAAAAGAATAATATCTACCCGCTGTTTATTAATTTCGTTAAGTGCTTCTAAACCATTATAGCAGTTTCCTACTATTTTTATGTAATCTAGTTTATTACAATAACTTTCTAATAAATTATGCGCGTAAGGCTCATCATCGATAATAAGTATGTTATAGATAGCATTCATAAGTTAATATTTAAATAAACGCGATAAGTTTTATCCTTTTCTTCGATCATTAGTTCGTGCCTATCTGGGTAAATAAGTTGCAAACGCTTTATGGTATTTATTTGTCCGATATAATTTTTAGACACTTTTTGATTTTTGAACAGACTATTTTCTATAATTAACTCAAGCTTAAATTGGTCATAAAACAGCTTAATATTTATAAAACTAGGAAGTGAGGTATGAGTTCCGTGTTTAAATGCATTTTCGACAAAAGGCAAAAGAAGAAGCGGTGCTATAGAAGTTTTAATATCTGTTTTAGGTCGCTTAAACTCTACCGAACAATTATCTCGTAATCTCATCTTCTCTAATTCTATAAAAGCTTCTATTAACTGAATTTCTTTACGAACCGGAATTCTCTGAGCAGTTGAAAATTCTAAATGATATCTAAGCAATTCAGCTAAGTTAATAAGCATTTCGGTACTTTTCTCTGAATCAACCTGATTAACACCGCAAATATTATTGATAGTATTAAACAAAAAATGAGGGTTGAGTTGAGCTTTCAATACATGGATTTCCATTTTCAGCTTATCTACCTGAAGTTTTTGGAGTTCTAATTGGCTTATAATACCTCTCTTTGCTATTCGAGACATTATAACAATAAAGGTTATTATAAATATATTTTGGATCCATTGTCTAATATCTACTTCAGCTCCTTCACCGTATAAATAAGCACCAAAATATGCGGCACAATATCCTATAATTATAGTAAGTGTAATAGCAACAATACTAAAATAGATATACTGTTTTTTAGGAAAAAAATAATCTTGAAAAAAGAACAGAAGATACGTTAGGATAATAGAAGGGATAATAATCGTAGTTGTATCCAGAATCTTTTCTAGTATGTCTGTATTTTCTGAAGACCAAAAAGCAAAAATCACGAGTATAGCGAGCACCCAAATTAAACAGTGATAATACCATCGCTTTTTTAGTATTTTTTCTACCATTTTCATCAAGTGTAAAGGTAAGGATTACTTTAGTTGTACTTCTTTTTTTGTGATCAACACGGTTCATCACATTTTTAATAAATCATATCACATATACACCTACGCCTATCACAATTATTTTAATCTGTCTTTTTTCGCATCTAGTTTTGAGAGATAGCAAATATTTTTCTCAATCAAAAAATTAAAAAATGTCAAGTAAAAAAAAGTATATACTTCTTATTTTAAACCTATTAATTAGTCTAACATTATTAGGGCAAACACAATTTAAACAACTATCTCAATCTGAAAAATTAGATGATTTCAACTATTTATATAGCGAACTTCGGGCTTCTTATCCTTATTTTGGAATCAATAAAAGAGTACATAATCTCGATTGGCTTTCAAATAAAAGGAAGTATAGCAAACAAATAAAGGAAACAAAGAATAACAAAGAGTTTTTTAAAGTTCTTAATGGAGTTTTTAATGATTTAAATAATGGCCATACAGATGCTTACCCAACAATAATTTATAACTATTTTTATGATGCATATAAACAAGGAGTAGCTCAAGATTCTATATATTCAGTTTATGTAGAAGAATTAGAAAAATCAGATGTTATTCGTTCTGCATACTGGAAAAAGATTAATCGCGAACTTTTCTTTCCAGAACGTAACAATAATGCTAATAAGAACAACATTAACGAAATCAAGACAGATACAGAAACGCCTAAAAATGTTGAAATCGATTTTATAGATTCATTATCAACTGCAATTATCAATGTAAAATCATTTAGCTATGATTATGTAGAGAAAGATGCTGATACATTAAAGCATTTTTTTAACAAAGCATATAATTATAAAAACCTAATAATAGATATACAAGGTAATGATGGTGGTAGTACAGAATATTGGTTGCAAAATATGATTCCCTATTTAATTGATGATACCATTACCTACCCTATAGTCTATGGTTTTAAGAATTGTGATAGGTTAAAAAAATTTAAACCAAACTATTTTGAAAATACTATCGCTTATGAAGAAATTGGATTACCCAATATGCCAAAAGAATTAAAAGATGGTAGTTATTTATTTAGAAGAGAACATATAACAATAGATCCTGTTTCTAACAAAAGAAAATATTCGGGTAAGATTTATCTTTTGGTAGATGGTAAAGTATTTTCTAGTTCAGAAGCATTGGCATATTTCTGTAAGGCAACTAACTTTGCAACTGTTGCTGGGGAAAAAACAAGTGGAGATGGAGTCGGGACAGACCCATTACTATTAACGCTTCCTAATAGTGGAATTGTTATTAGATTTACCGGAGAAATGGGATTAAACCCTGATGGAAGCGCTAATGATGAAACAAAAACAGTTCCTGATCTAATTATAAAAGCTTTTAGTGAGAAGGAAAGACGAAAAAAACTTCTTAATTACATTAAGCATAAAGAATAAAACCAACTTGCAACAATTGGCTATACAATAATGATAAACAAAGACCAGAGTGTTATAGCATTTGGAAAAATGAAACAAAAATGCAAACCGAAATAAACAAAACAAGACGAGAATATATTAAACGAATTAGTTATGTGTTGGATTTCATAGAAAAGAATCTCGATACAAACTTATCACTCGAACGGCTATCCCAAAAAGCTCATTATTCATCGTATCATTTTCATAGAGTTTTTTCAACAATTATTGGTGAAAATTTAAATCAATATATTAATAGAAAACGAATAGAACGTATTGCTTCGATCCTGCTTGTCGACGCTAATAAACCTATAAAGGAACTTGCCTACAACTATGGTTTTAATAGTGAAAGTTCATTTTCAAGAGCATTTAAAAAGTATTACGGAGTTAGCCCTACCAGGTTTACAACCCAGGGAAAAAATATACTTAGCAAGATTGGTATAGAACCTTTTACAACCGAAAAATACATTTGTAGCATTGATAACATTAAAAAATGGATTGAAATGAATGCACAAATAACCGTAAAAGAACTACAAGAAATAAAACTTGCTGGCATAATGCATATAGGAGAGTTTGATAAAATTGGCAATATGTACCAGAAATTGATAGAATGGGGGAGCAAAAAAGAAATGTTTCCAATCTCAGATTTTAAAGCTATTACCATTTATCATGATAATCCAAGCGTTACCCATACTTCAAAAGTAAGGTATAGTGCATGTGTAACAATTAATAGAGAATTTAAAGCCGAAGGAGAAATTAGACCTCTTGTGATCCAAAAAGGGAACTACGCCGTTGGAAATTTTGAGATTGAAGCAAAAGATTTCTCAAAAGCATGGAAAACTATGTCTTTATGGGTACTAGATAACGATTATAGGTTTAGAGATGGAGATTATTTTGAAGTGTACCTTAACGATCATAAAACGCATCCTGAACAAAAATTTATAGTAGATATATGTATTCCTATCGAAAAACATGGTAAAAATATCAAGACATCTGGCAAAGAGGATCTTTCTAATCACAGCAGATCAGCCAAGCAAGATCAGGTACAATTAGATTATCACCAACTTATAGGGTACATGAAAAAATTAAGAACTTTTTTTCATAGAGAATATGCTACGGTCTTTAGATTAGGGACCATTTATCAAGGTAATCCAGATTTTTCCTATTTTTCTTTAACTACCGAGGAGTTAAAAAAACAAAAATTGAAATTTGTTATCATCTTTAATCATAAAATGATGTGTTTTACAATATGCTTATCTGGTCAAAATAAAAGTATCCGAAAAAAGTATTGGGAGATGTTTAAAGGTAGTAGCTGGAATACCTATCATCTAGCAGAATCAATTAATGACAGTCTTTTGATTATCGATCATAAAATAGTGGAAAAGCCTAATTTTGACAATACCAATATTTTAACAAAACAAATTGAAACTGAATCCTTAAAATTTATAAACGAAATCAGAGAGATTCTCGAAGGATAAAAAACGACATATCACAACGTATACGATTAATTGCTCCACTTTCGAAGGAAGTCAAACAAACAAGTATTATAAAGACAATCATTAGGAATAGCTAAAGAGATTTTACCGTATATGTACTTATATATTAAGGTACTTATACTAATGTAAGATTGATTTTGGGTTAGTATATTGGTTCATACAATAACCAATATTAAAACCAAACTATGACACAAAGCATCAATTCATCAAACATTACGCCTATTACGATTTCTAATAATCTATTTATGTGCGGTACAGATCAGTGGGCACCTAAAGGAGTTTGCTACCAACCTACAGATTTTGTAGATCCAATTTCAGACAATAATCTAACTACAATTCAAGATTTATTGAAAGCTACAACAACTTATGGGTTCACTAATATGAAAATAAACGCCATTCGTGTGTATCAAGTTGATCCAACAAAAGATCACACACAAGTAATGAATGCCCTGGCTGCTGCAGGAATTTATGTGTTAGTAGGAGCTGTGGATCATACCACAGTACATGACGGTCCTACAATTTATAATGCCAGGCTGAAGGCGGTTGCTGATGAATTCAGTAAATACCAGAATGTTCTGGGGTTTTCAATAGGAAACGAAACAATTGATCCTGGTACAGGAGGTCAAAATCCAGGTTATGATATTCCAAACAAAATTAGAGCCGGAGCCAAATACTTGAAAGCCTATATGGCAAAAAGCAGCCCTCGTGTTGTTCCTGTTACAGCGGCACTTCGTGATGATCCTGATTTCACTATACCAGCAGCTAAGGCATATATGTGTGGGGATTCTTCTGAGCGTCTTGATTTCTTGGGTTACAATTGTGAGCGATGGGCAGGAGGAACACTTGCAGCAAAAGTTGGTGCTTACTATACTTTAACAAAAGCATTTGAAGGTACCAACCCTGTACCGATAACTTTTACCGAAATGGGGTCAAACCCCAGGGCTGTCTCTCCAAGAACTTGGAAACAAGTTGATTATTTGTATGGAGGTACGAAACTCACTCCGCAATCGGGATCGGGTTCGCCAATAAATATGGCAGATGTCGTTTCGGGTGGCTTTGCATTTAGATATTACGAACGAAATGCGGGATGGGGAATGCTCACAACAAGCGGTGACGAAATTCCTGGTCATGGTGCAAATTCGATAATTACCGAATATTCTAAAATAACATCTTTTAGTAGTACAGGAAATACAATGGGAACTGCTCCTTGTGATCAAAATAACCCATATGTAAAAGGATCTGCTATTCCATCATCAGGATTACCAACAGCTGTAAAAGTAACATTAACAAATTCTATTACAACGCCTCCTTCAGGAAGAAATATTAAATTTAATTATACTTCGAATTTGAATGCTGCTAATCCGACTTGGATAGAAGCGGTTGCGATTAAAGCCAATGGCCCAAAAACAACATTCACTTTTCCTAAAGGGACAAATGGGATTTCAATGATATATGAAGTTGATTCTAAATGGAATCAAGGCTGTCAATTAAAAGGACAAGCTTTACTTCAACTCGCAGATGGAGATACTATCGAAGGTAATTGGATGAGTCCGGATGGTAATGGAAATTGTAAGATTAGCTAAAGTTTAATATCCATCATTCAAAAATATAGTAAAGAGTGTTACTCACAAACATAAACACCATTAATGCTGGTGTTTATGTTTTTTGAATTCTCAAAATGTATCCCTAATCATTTCTATGATTAATATTATCCTTTCTTCCCTTGGTATTTTTCATAACATCAATTTTAATTTCGGTTATATCACAAGTATTTCAATAATCAATTTGGGAACATAACTTTTGTGAATAGATTTGTTGATCCTCTAAACTATGTGATAATACAAGATTATAGTATTTTTGCTATATAGAAAAGGGTTTAAAGATTAAAAGAGCTAACTGTCGCAGTATTATTGAACAAAATCATTAAAGTAAGATATGAAATATACTCCCGAAGCTGGATTCCCATATTATTATGACCTTGTAAAGGATATGAATTATCGATCACTCTTTGCTTCGTCATCAACAATTATATTCCTAAATTCTATCAGTGAAGAAAAAGCTGTTTATCGCTATGCTCCTACTAAATGGAGTATTAAACAAATTGTTGGACATATAACTGATCATGAAAGGATAAAAATATTTCGAGCATTTTTAATGAGCAGGAATGAATCAATAGAACTATGGGGCTATGATCAAAATCTGTTAGTAAATAATAGTCGTTTTGAAGAACTAACTCTGAAACAATTAATAACTGACTTTGTTAATGTACGGAATGCATCTGCTAGTTTTATTGAGACATTGTCTGAAAATCAATTACTAATAAAAGGTATGGCTAGACAATATGAAATTACTCTTGAAGACTTTCTAAAATCTATTATTGGTCATGAAAAGCATCATATAAATAGTATTAAAGAAAGATACATTTAATAAAGACTGTAACAATACGTTTCTATAATGTGTAAAAAGCAAAACATAAAAAACGAAAATAGCTATACCATATAAAAATAGCCTTATTAGATCTTAGAGTCGCAAAAATCTTATTCCCTGAAAGAGGTTGAATTATGCGATGACTTATGAAATACTATCATATGCCAATAGACAACATACCAGAATTATATATTAATACCCCTAAACTCAAACCAGATCTTTTTGTTTACGACTTTAAAATGACCGAAGATACTATTAAAACTAAGGTCAATTTAAATATGCACATGTTTAGTTTCTTACAAGTTGGAAAAAAGCAAGTGCACTTTGCAGGAACATCAGTTACTGTAAATAAAGATCAATCACTACTTCTTAAAAAAGGAAATTGGATTTGGACAGAATTATTAGATACAGATGCTATTTATTATTGTAAACTTTTATTTTTTTCTGAAAAAATACTTGAGGATTTTTTAGAAAAACACATTCAACACCAACAAATAGTAAAGGAAGAAGTACCATATTTTGCAATTAGGAATGATGCATACATAACTTCATATTTAAACTCATTATCAACAATTAGTGATGCACCAACAGTTTTTATAGAAAACCTACTTTCTGTAAAATTTGAAGAAATTATGCTGTACCTTATTCATAAATACGGAAAAAAGTTTGAGCTATATCTAAAATCATTAATAGTTAAGGAAACTTCTCCCTTTAAAAAAATTGTCGAAAGTAAAATACATTCGAATTTAAAACTAGAAGAAATTGCATTTTTATGTAATATGAGTTTATCGACTTTCAAACGTCATTTTATTAGTGAATATAAAACATCTCCCGGAAAATGGCTACAAGACAAGAGACTTCAAAAAGCAAAAGAAACGTTAGAACTAGGCAAACTAACACCATCAGACATATATCTTGATTTTGGGTATAATAATCTTTCAAACTTCAGCATAGCTTTCAAAAATAAATTTGGGGTCAGCCCCAAAGAAATTTCTAAATGATATTTCATTTTTTTCGTTTCATTTTTACACTTGACCTTTTTTCATAAGTTATTGAACTGTTTTAGTAATTGAGTAAGACCATCTACACTGTACATTTGTACTAAGATTATAACAAAAATTAAAACATAAAATAATGAATATTACATTGTCACAGGCTGAAAAAATCATTTCAGTAGCAAAAGAAAAATCTATAGCAATAGATACAAAAATGAATATTGCAATTGTAGATGCAGGAGCAAACTTAGTAGCATTTGCTCGTATGGATGGAGCTTGGTTAGGTTCTTTAGACATATCAATCAAAAAAGCAAAGACAGCCCGTTATTTTGATATGAATACGGGAATCATTGGAGAATTATCTCAACCTGGAGGTGCTTTGTACAACATCGAACATTCTAATAACGGTTTAATTACTTTTCCTGGAGGTGTACCAATTAAAAACGCGGCCGGTGAAATTATTGGTGCTATTGGGGTAAGTGGAAGTTCTGTTGAGAATGACCATGCAGTTGCAGAAGCTGGAGCATCAGCAATCTAAAATCTTAAGTAGTGTACTAAAAAGAGGAGAATTAGCATGCTAGTTCTCCTCTCTTCTTTTTAAAAATAATATGAAAAAATATATTGCCGAATTTATTGGCACGTTTGCTTTAGTCTTTTGCGGTACAGGAGCAATGCAAGCCTGGAAAACATATAACAAAACGAAATAAAAGCATCAGTTAATAATTCTGTTTGGTAAATAAAATGGTTACTGTTTAATCAAAAAATTATTTAAATCCATCGTTCGCATATAATGAACCTTCACATTATAGAAATTGGAAAAACCAGAATACCGCATTTCTACCCATATAGAACACTTTTAAACATTCTTAAACTCAAATAAAAAAATATCTATAGGATACTTCGTTATACCCATATCGTATTGTAGTTTGGTTAAGTTAGACTCTGAATTCTATTTCCACACATTGATTTGATCGGTAAAAGAAAGCTTATTATCAACATCTTATAAAAATTAATTACTAAATTAGGTGTTTAACCATGCAATTAATGTATACAAGTATGTTACTACACATGTCTAAAAAATGAAGCCTATGATCAAAATTCATCATTTAAACTGTGTTCAAATCGAATCACCAATGGGATCTGCAATTGGGCATTGTTTACTCCTTGAGGGAATAAACCAATTAGTGCTAATTGATTCTGGGATTGGATTATCAGAGACCAAAGACCCTGAAAAAAAACTTGGAAAGGAATTGATAGAGCTTACAGGTTTTAAATTTGACGAAAAACGTACTGCCATAGCACAAATACAAAAGTTAGGATTTTGTCCTGAAAAAATTAAAGATTGTATCGTTTCTCATCTTGATCCCGATCACATTGGGGGGCTTGCCGATTTTCCTGATATGAAAATTCATATTGCTAAAGAAGAGTACGAAAGTTTTAAAAGTGGAAACGAAAGGTATCTTCCCCAACAATTGGCACATAATCCGGAAATAAAATTGTACGAAAAAAGTAATAGCAAATGGTTTGGACTCCCTGCCCGAAAAGTTGATTTAGATTTTGAAACCGAAATTTACTTAATCCCTTTGTTTGGCCATACACTAGGACATTGCGGAGTAACATTTAAAGAAAACGAAAAGTGGATTTTTTATGTAGGAGATGCGTATTACCTGAGAGATGAGATATCTGATTTGAATCATCCCGTAGATGAATTAGCACGGATAAGAGCTGTCGATAATGAAATGAGAAAAGAAAGCCTTCAAAAAATAAGGGAAATAGTGAAAAAACATGGAAAAGAAATTGAATATTTTGGTTATCATGATCCTACAGAGTTTCAGGCAACTAAAGAAAACTTAGCAGATAACGATGTTTATTATTAATGCATACCACAAAAGACAACTATGAATTCAATACTTAAAAATATTCTAGCTGTTATTGCCGCATGGTTAGGAGGTAGTATTATCAATATAGCTCTCATCAAAGCTGGTCATAAATTAATTCCTATACAAGGAATTGATCCCAATGATATGGATGCTCTCACAGCCGTTATGCCATCTTTAGGGTTCGAACATTTTATTTTTCCTTTTTTGGCTCATGCTCTGGGTACTCTTACCGGTGCAACGATTGCTGGTTTAATAGCTGCAAGCCATAAAATGAAATTCTCATTAGGTATTGGTGGATTATTCTTATTTGGCGGAATCATGGTTAATTATATGCTACCCGGCCCTACCTGGTTTGCCGTTGCAGATATAGTTATCGCTTATATTCCTATGGCATGGATCGGTGGAAAAATAGCTATGAAGATATCAGAAAATAAAAAAAGAGGGGAATAGAAAACTTTACTTAATCTAATACAGTGTATAAATAAAAGTAATTGCATCTGGTTTATTTTATTTGATATATCAAATAAATGAAAGTTAATACTCCCACAACCACTACATTATATTCTATTGAACAAGCCATTAAAGCTTATAGAAGACTGTGCAACAGAAATATTTCGAAAGTCATTGAAGACATCACGGTTGATCAAGCTTTAATCCTAATTATTTTAAATGACAATAGCAGTTTAACCCAAATGGAAATCGGTGATTTAGTCTTTAAAGATTATGCTTCTATTACAAGGATTTTAAATTTGATGGAGAAAAAAGGGTACATTAAAAAAGGAATCAACAATAAAGACAAAAGACGTTCATCACTTGAAATTACAACTAAAGGAAAAGAAACATTAACTATTTTAAGTCCAACCATACAACTTAACAGAAATACCGCCCTTAGGAATATCACAGAGGATGAGTTGAACCAATTATATACAATACTTAATAAAATAACAATCAACTGTAATCAATAAAAATGAAAAAGATAATTCTATTTACTATTACTTTTATTCTACTCTCTTGTAAACAAGAAAACAAAACAATATCAAAAGATTTTGACACTATAGGAATAACAAAATATCTCGATTCTTTAGATGGATTTAGCGGAGCTGTTTTAATAGCAAAAAATGATAGCATAGTAGTAAAGAAAGCATATGGTTTTGCTCATTTAGGTCATAAAATACCGAACAATATAGATACAAAATTTTCGTATGCTTCTATTGGAAAATCATTTACATCTGTATCAATTTTTCAGTTAATCCAGGCTAGAAAGCTTTCTCTTGATGATACTGTAGGTAAATTTATTCCTAACTATCCAAATCAAATTGTAAGAGATTCTGTTACAATTAGGCTTCTGCTAACTCATAGAAGTGGTATACCTAACTATTTTGCTTCTGAAGAACTAAAAAAAACATCTAAAGATTTATATCGAAGCATGCAAGATTTGGCTCCATTATATGAAAACAAACCGATGGAGTCGATGCCTAATGAAACATTTTCTTATAGGAACACAAATTATATTTTACTTGCCAGAATTATAGAAATAGTTTCACAGCTATCGTATGAACAGTACATAAAAAAGAATATATTTTCTATTGCTAAAATGTCTAATTCTGGGCTTTATGATATTGATCATCCTATAGAAAATGCAGCAGAAGGTTATACTTTATCTGATATATACCCAAATAAGTTAAAAAAAAATACTTTCATGGGTACTGTTAGAGGAAGCGCTGCAGGTGGTGGTTATACAACTATTGAAGACTTATATAGATTTACCTACGCCTTTAGGAAAAACAAATTATTAGATATAAAGCATACTAACCTAATGAAAACTCAAAAATCTGATGAGGAGTGGTATGGCTATGGTATGCAATTTCCTGGTTTAGTTGATTCAAAAATGTATGGTCATAGTGGAGGGCATTTTGGAGTAGGAAGTGAATGGCGAATTTATGAGAAGCAAAATTATACGGTTATCATTTTAACAAATAAAGATGCAGATCAAGGTTTTTTAGACGCTCGATTCTATATACAAAAAACTCTTGCCGGATCAACACCAATGACCGATAGTTATTTTTATACAAAAAAAGTTGTACGTAATTGTTTTGAAAAGAGTTTTGAATACGCAAAAAATATGATTAAAGATACAGCAGAAAAGTTATCTGAAAGGGATTTAAATTCCAAAGGTTATGAAATGATAAAAAGAGGTTATTACAAGAAAGCAATTCAGCTTTTTAAACTAGAAGTATATGCTTTTCCTAAATCATATGATGCCTATGATTCTCTTGGTGAAGCTTATATGAAAAATGGAGATACAGAAAAAGCCATAACAAGCTATGAAAAAAGCTTGAAACTGAATCCCAAAAACGAAAACGCAAAAGAAAAACTAAAAGTATTATCAGAAAATAACATCTAAACCTCTCTGAATTCTCATAGAAAACATAAAATTTATTTCAGATCTTAAAAAGTATTTTCCAATTTGAAAACGTATAAAATTTTATACGGTTAACAAGAAATGAAATGCTAAAAACAACTAATTTAGCGTAAGCCTCCAAAGCTTACGCTTTTTTAATACATTTATAGTAAAAGACTTCAATTATCAAGATGTTACTTTATATATAACACCGTTGACAATTATGAAAAAAACAATAATTATATCGACTCTTTTGCTTTTTGGGTTAGAATTGATTTCTGCACAATCCAAAGAAACGATCTTGGAGGAAATAAGATCTGAGTATAAGACGATAAGAAACAATATAACTTCTTATGTAAAAAAATCCCCTGAAATTGAATTAAATACGACAGAAGGAGGGCTTGTAACTGCATATTTAGATAACAAAGATTTAAGGCTAATCGAAATCATTGAATTTGGAGAAACAGGAAAAAATATAACTCAATATTATTTTAAAAACAGAAAGTTATTTTTTGCATTTGACCAGCAATATCGCTACAACATACCTATCTATAATGAAGAATTTGATGCAAACAAAACTATAATAATTGAAGATCGATATTATTTTCACAAAGAGAAACTCTTTCTTTGGTTAGATACTGATAAAAATAAAGTTGATTTGACTTTAAAAGCAAATAAGATGATGGGAAAAAAGTTTGTTGATTATACCAAAAAATTAAAACACGAATTAAAAAAAGAGTAAAAACACTAACATAAAATTCGAATAAATGAATACATATGTTGCTTTTCTACGAGGAATTAATGTAAGTGGTCATCACAAAGTTCCTATGGCCGACCTTCGCAAAGAAATAGAAAAACTGAATTTCGAAAAAGTGATTACAATTCTTAACTCGGGAAATATAATATTTGACTCGGCAAAAGATGATGTAAAGAGTCTTGAAAAAATGGTATCTGATCATTTAGAAAAAACCTTTGGTTTTCCTATCCCTACTATCATAAGAAAATCTGAAACAATCTATCATTTATTAGATAAAGATCCTTTTAAGGATATATTATTAACGAAAGACATTCGATTGTATGTTTCATTCCTGAAGGAAGATGTTAAAACCGATTTGCAGTTACCATGGACAAATGATAATAATGCTTTCAAAATTATTGATAAGATCGACAAAACAATAATAAGTGTCTTAGATCTTTCGGTAACCAAGACACCAAAAGGAATGGAAGCCCTCGAACGATATTTTGGCAAACAGATCACAACTCGTAACTGGAATACTATCAAACGAATAGAAAAAAAACTTGAAATTAATTCTTAAGTCTCGAATAAAGAATAATATTAATTATCTTGTTACAATTTAAAACTAAATTGATATGAAATGAGCCATAACAATTGAGTTGATACCAACCTAGATGTTCAATGGCGTAATTCCATCTGACATTTAAAAAACAATAAAAAAGAACAGATGAAACATAAAGGTTATATAGAGATTGATCAATCTTTACATAAAGTGGCTGAGCTTTTTGCGAACCCAGATAATCTTAAAGAATATCAGGATGGATTTATTAGAAAAGAGTTGATTAGTGGAGAAAACGGTAAAGTTGGCGCTGTTTCTAAAATGTATTACAAACACGGAAAACATGATATGGAGTTGACTGAAACAATTACCAAAAATGAACTCCCGCATTCATTTGAAGCCAGTTATCATCATAAACATATGGACAATACCATGAAATGTAATTTTATTGCCTTAGACGATAAAAAAACAAAATATGAATTCGAATACGAATACACTCGTATAAACTGGGTTATGCCAAAATTGATGGCTATTTTATTTCCGAGTATGTATCGAAAACCAGCAGAAAAATGGCTTAGACAATTTAAAGAGTTTGCTGAACGACAATAATGTTAATTTTCTTTTTTATACTGCTCTTATGCTAATAATTCGAAGGATTGTTTGGCAATCTCTAATTCTTCATTAGTAGGAATAACTAATATTTTCACCTCTGAAGAAGGTAAACTTATATCCCTTATTTCTTTAGATCGAATATTGTTTTTTTTCTTCATCTAATCGAATGCCCAAAAACTCTTGATCTTTACACACCAAATTTCTAATCAAAGCAGAGTTCTCTCCTATTCCGGCAGTAAATACAATAGCATCTAAGCCATTCATAACCGAAGCATATGCTCCTATAAACTTTTTGATACGATATGCATTCATTTGTAGTGCTAACTGGCAATCTTTATTTCCGTTTTCTGCTGCAGATTCAATATCTCGTAAATCACTATATCCTGTTAACCCTAACATTCCACTTTCTTTTTGTAAAAGATCGTTCACTTCTTCTAGAGAGTATCCTAAGGAGTTAACCATATAAAAGATTACTGCAGGATCAATATCTCCTGATCGTGTTCCCATAATCAATCCATTCATGGGTGCAAATCCCAAAGTATGATCTATACTTTTACCATCCCGAACCGCAGTCATACTACATCCATTTCCTAAGTGAATTGTAATAACCTTGGATTTCTCTTTCCTTAAAAATTCTATAGCTTTTTCTGAAACGTATTTATGGCTGGTACCGTGAAAACCATATACTCTAATATTATGTTTCTCTAAAAATTTATTCGGAATCGCATATTTATAAGCTTCTACAGGGATAGTTTGATGAAAAGCTGTATCAAACACGGCTACTTGTTGTGCATTAGAAAAAATTTCTTCGGCAACCAAAATTCCTTCCAGGTTTGCAGGGTTATGTAATGGCGCCAATGCAGAAAGTTTCTTGATTTTTTGTTTTACTTCTTCAGTGATTTCAACCGTTTCTGCAAAAGTGCTTCCCCCATGAACTACTCTATGACCAACAGTATGAATTTCTGATGCCGATCGGATCACTCCTACTTTATCATCCATCAAGTAGCTGGCAATTAATTGTAGCCCATCTTTGTGAGTATTAACAGTCACAGTTTTTTCAATGTCATGTATCTCGGATGCATAAGAAATTTTAGCATTATCTAAACCAATACGTTCTACTAACCCAGAACAAACTACTTTTGCATAGGGCATTGTAAATAGTTGAAATTTTATAGACGAACTTCCAGAATTTAGTACAAGTATTTGCATATTTTTTAATAATTAAGAGTATCAAAAATCAGATATTTCTTTACTCTGTTTATAATCCCTGAGCTTGAATTGCTGTTATAATTACGGTATTATACACATCATCAACAGTACATCCCCTGCTTAGATCATTAACGGGTTTATTTAATCCTTGTAACATGGGGCCAATAGCTAATGCTCCTGTTTCTCGTTGAATAGCTTTATAGGTATTATTTCCTGTATTTAAATCTGGAAATATCAAAACACTTGCCTGACCTGCTACCTCAGAATTTGGTAATTTACTTTGTCCAACTTCTAAATCTACTGCTGCATCATATTGTATCGGTCCCTCTATTTTTAGATCAGGATGTTTTTCCTTTACAATGGCAGTTGCTTCTCTAACTATTTCTACATCTTCTCCTTTACCAGAGGTTCCCGACGAATATGATAACATAGCTACTTTTGGTTCGATCCCAAAAGCTGCTGCCGATTCTGAAGAAGAAATTGCTATTTCTGCCAATTGTTCTGCATTAGGATTAGGGTTAATTGCACAATCACCAAAGACTGATACCCGATCTGCTAAGCACATAAAGAATACAGAAGAAACAACTTTTACTCCTGGTTTGGTCTTTATAAATTGTAACGCTGGTCTAATTGTATGTTGTGTAGTATGTACCGCTCCCGATACCATTCCGTCTGCATGCCCTTTGTATATCATCATCGTACCAAAATAGGATACGTCTGCCATCATATCTTTGGCCATATCCAGATTTACGTTTTTGTGCTTTCTTAGCTCATAAAATGTTTGTACATACTCATCATAATAAGGAGATTCTGTAGGGAAAACAATCTGTATTTTATCAAAATCTATCGGAATATCCAGTTTTGTAGCTTTACTCTTTATTTTCTTTTCGTTTCCGATTAAAGTAATATCCACAACTCCAGAAGCTAATAGTCTAGAGGTAGCTCTTAAAATTCTTTCATCAGATCCTTCTGGAAGAACAATATGCTTTTTATGTTTTAGAGCACGTCTTAATAAATTATATTGAAACATTCGGGGGGTTAACCCTTCTGACTTAAATGTAATTAGTTTATCTGCTAATCGATCCTCATTAACATATTTTTCGAATATGCTAATCGAAGTATTTATCTTTTGTAGATTATCCAGATAGATTTTAGACTTAATTGCTCCTATTTTATTGGTAATAGAAAATGTACCACTAGGTACCGATATAATGGGAAAAGATAAGGAAACACCCTCTATTAATTTAAGTATTGGTGGTTCGGGAATAATTCCTCCGGTAAGTATAATCCCCGAAATCTTAGGATAATTATCAGAGATATTTGCTTGCAATACCCCTAAAATGATATCTGCACGATCTCCGGGAGTAATGACAAGACTATTATCTTTAAGATGTGTAAGATAGTTACGTAATTGCATAGCTCCTACTCCAAAACTACCAGCCTGATTATTTAGGTATTCTTTACCAAACAACACATTCCCTTCTAATTCGTTTACAATCTCTTTGATAGTAGGATTAATCAAAGAATTAATTTTGGGGATAATAATACGATCGACATTATTCCCAAAATCTTTTTCAAAACTATTTTCTAATTGCTTTTCACAACCTTGGGTAACCTTATTTGCTACCATAGCCAAAACTTCTACATCTTTACTATTAAAAGTATCATATGCCAGTTTTAGATTACTAACAATTTCATCATTTTGCTTATCAATTCCGCTTGCTACTATAACTGCCGGGATACCCAGGTTTTTTGCTATAATAACATTAATATCAAATTCAATAATATTACCTTCATCAGAAAAATCAGTACCTTCTACTAATATAAAATCAAATCTTTCTTCAAGGTTTTTATACTTCCTGATAATCTCATCTATAATTTCTCCTGATTTACCCTGGTTGTATTTTTGAAGTACTTCACTTCTAGTATACGCATAGGCCTTTTTGAAGTTAATATCTAATTCAAAATGCGATATTACAGTATTAATATGATTATCAACTTCTCCTTCTTTAGGATCGTCGATAATTGGTCTAAAATACCCTACTCTGGCTACTTTACCCAGAAGCATACGCATCATACCTAAAACAACAATAGATTTACCACTATTAGGTTCTATAGTAGCAATATAAACGGCTTTACTCATGTATAACAATTTGGTAGTACAAAGATACGTTAATACCGTAATTTAACATAAGATCATTGTATAATAAAACTTCTTTCTATCATAGTCTTATAATATTAACAATTCGATTTTCATTTCAACAAAAAAGGTTTAGAATTACACTAAACCTTTTATTATATCCTATAACTTTTTGACACCTTAATTCATGTCTTTTCTGCTTTTAAAGCCTTTATACAATACATGCTATAACATATGCTACGATTAATTTGATCAATCCAATCATTATACATATTACAATTTAAAAGATATACCTGCTTGAAACACAGAGTTTTTAAGCGATGTATTATTTTGTTTGGTAATATCTGCCAATCCAAGGTTATATCTAATTCCAACTTCTAAATTATCAGTTAACAAATACCCTATACCCAAAGCTACTCCGTAATCGATTTTCTTAAAGTTACTTTTAACAAAACCTCCTCCTTTGCCCCCTAACAAATATCCTACATGAGGTCCCGCTTCGAGGCTTAACTTATTAATGGGATAGAATTTTATCAATGCAGGTAACACATTAATATAGTTTAATTTTATTTTTCCAGAATTATTTTTTGATTTAGCTCCTTGGGCAGAATACAGTATTTCGGACCGAATTGCTAATTTTTCGGATAGTCTATATTGAGAAAACACTCCTCCCATTATTCCTATTTTAAATTTAGAAGATGTATTCCTAAATTCCGTTAGATTAGCCCCTGCTTTAATTCCAAATTCTATCCCATTTTGCTTTTCCTGTGCACTTATAGTTATTATCCCCAATAACACTGTACATAACATTAATTTAATTGTTTTCTTCATTTTTGATTTATTTGTTTTAATTGAATACATTATTGTTCTGAAAGTGATTTTCAGATTAAAAATTAACCCCTAGTTCGAGCTCAAACCCAAAGTTTTTGGTGTACACCTTAGAAGTTTGTATTTGTTGAAAAACACCTGCTCCAATCACAATACCATACTCTTTCCATGGGATAATTTTTATTCCCTGTCTAGAGCTTATCCCGATAAGAAAATTATGTCGTTTTTTGCCTTCTATTTTTTTGGTGATTTCAAGCCCTAAAGGTACTTCTACACCTATATTAGCATATAAGCCAGGTATTATTTTTAAATACCCATCAAAACCACCTCCTATACTAAAGGCATCAACAGATGTGTAATTCTTGTTGAGTAATGAACTCCGTTTTATACTATATTTATCATAAGATATTACAAAGGGCATGATGAAGTCTTTATCACTATCGGCAAAACCGATATAACTCATTTTCCACCCCTCTTTATGTTTGCTGTATACTTTCCTATATGTTAACATATCAAACCATTTCCCTAATCGTTTTGCTTTCTTCATTTCTGATTTCTTATAAAAAACATCTTCTACACTGGTTTGTAGATTTCCTGATATAGATTCTGGTTTGCTTCTTTTTTTATAAGTATTGATAAAACTTAAGGAGCAATATTCTAATGCAGCTCTGATTCTTTGTTCGTAGGTTTCGAATATTTTTGATGTATTAGATATAGCAAAAGTTTCATCTTCATAATGCTGTACATCAAAAAGCTTTTGCAGTTTATCATTTTCTTTTTCATAAAAAATCAAGTTAATATACACCCTCGTTGTTATATGGCTTATACTACTTTGTGATTGCTGAATTTCTAAATCTTTAATTTTTATAAATATTGGTTTTGCGTCTTTGGTTTGCGAAAAAGAAGTTTTCATAAAATTCAGAATAGCCGTTGGTGCATCTGGGTACAATTGAAAAATGACTTTTTCTCCATGTCTATTAGTTCCTAGTCCTAAGTTTTTCTTTTTTCTAATATCAAAAACCTGTGCTATAGATATCGATACGTTTTCTGTATGAAAAGGAATGGTTTTTAAGGTTATGTTTTCCTGAGACAATACTATAGAAGACAAGAAAAACATTGATATATTCCAGATATGCTTCATTATAAACTTGATTTTATAAATTAGAACTATAATGAACCTCTATTCCCCTAATCTCCTCAATATCAAAATACAACACTAAATCTCTGGATGTTAAAGTGATGATGTATGCCTTTACGGTCTCTCTTTTGTCATCAGTCATCATTATGTAACCTCCATTAGTATTTAGCATCCAGACACCACTCTCTTTTTTTCCTTCAGACATAGAGATAAAGGTCATATCCTTTTTAAAAAGGATATAATCATTTCTTTCTTTTTTGGATGGTGGGTATTTCTTAACTCCGGTCTTATAAGTATCCAGATTCCATTTCTTTAGGAAAGCATTCTTATTCAGGGTTTGTGCACCGATATTATGAAACGAAAAAGTGAATAATATCGTCGTTAGAATTGTTATGTTTATTTTGCTGTTCATATCTTACTCTTAAAATTTTAGCCAAAACTAGTAAGCATGAATCGTATGTTGTTTGTCCTGTTAAGACAAAAAAATATGACCTGTATATGATCTTAAAATTCTTATTTTACTCTAGAAATAACATATTTAATTGTCCTAAAAAGACAACTCAAAAATTACTATTTCGTAGTACCTTTCCTCTAAAATGATAAAACATGGGAAATCCAACACAACTGGAACGTTATAAAAAACTAATTCTCTATATAGAAGAAAGGTTTAAAAATGAAATCAGTAAAAAAGAAATAGAAGACATATCGTTTTATTCGTATCGAAATATAAATAGAATATTTCTTGCATTACATCACGAAACTATAGGACAATACATAAAGAGGATAAAACTAGAAAAGGCAGCAGAATATCTAAAATTTTCAACCGAGAATATCTCGGATATTGCCCATGAAATTGGATATAGTGACATTGCCGCTTTTAGTAAAGCCTTCAAAAAGCAGTTTAAAAGCTCTCCTTCTTCTTTTCGAAATTCGAACAAAATCAAAGAATACATTACTCAAAAAGCCATCTTCCCATTAGAAAATACTCAAGAACAAATTCTTAAGTATGAAATCGAAGAAATTCCTGGTTTTGATATTTTATATTTAACTTATCAAGGGTCCTATGAAAATATTAAAGGAATAGAGAAAACCTGGAAACAATTGATCTCATATGCGTCAAAACATAGCTTATTAAAAGATGAAACAATTATATTGGGAGAAATACTAGATGATGACGCAATCACCGATACTTTACATTGCCGATATAATGCCGGAATTATACTAGAAAAAGAAATAGATTTTTCTCTAAAAGGGTTATTTAAAACCAAACATATACCCAAGCAAAAATATGCTAAGTTCATACACAAAGGTAGTCATGAGAGCTCTACAGACACCTATAATTTGATCTATGGGTACTGGATAACCGAAGTACAGTTAGAGTTTGAAGACAAACCAACTTTAGAGTTTTATCTTAATGACGAATCTAATACTCCTAAAAAAGAACTCCTTACCGAGATTTATATTCCTGTAAAATAATAATTGTCTGTATTGAACAATAACGCTTCGAAGCTGCTCATCTAAATTTGTTTGCAAAAACAGAGTGCTATGCAAAAAAGAATTATCGGAATAGATGTAGCAAGAGCATTGGCTATTTTTGGGATGATTATCGTTAATTTTAAAATGGTATTTGGAAATCATGGCAACCTTCTCTTGAATACTTTTTTAGGAGTATTAGATGGAAAAGCAGCCGCAACTTTTGTAGTTCTGGCAGGTGTAGGAATTTCATTACTAACAAAAAATGCGATACATCAAAATAATGAAGAAGCGTTAAACAGAAACAAAAATAAACTTCTTAAAAGAGCTCTATTTCTTTTCTTAATTGGTATATCCTATTCAACAATCTGGCAAGCAGATATTTTACACTTTTATGCGATATACATATTGCTGGCAATATTTTTAATAAAAAGTAATCCAAAAACACTAGTATCAATAGCAATAGGAATGATTATATTATATCCTATACTCATGATATTATGGAATTATGATAGTGGATGGGATTATACTAAAATGGAGTATACAAATCTATGGACAGTAAAAGGTTTTTTAAAAAATCTTTTTTTTAATGGTTTCCATCCTGTCATTCCATGGAGTGCATTTATGATTATAGGAATGTGGTTTGGTAAAATGGAATTAGATAATACTAGAGTAGTTACAAAAGCATTGTGGGTTAGTCTTTCTGTATTTATAGTAGTACAGATAATGTCATATTTCTCAATTGTATTCTTTTCTATGGGAGATCAAGAAATTATCACAGAATTAACTCCAATTCTTGGAACAGATCCTATGCCTCCATTACCTCTATACATGGTTTCTGGGAGTAGTATAGCCATATTTCTTATTTCTTTTTGTATTCTAATTTCAAAAAAATATGAGAGTACTACTTTTATAGGTATTCTAAAAAACACAGGACAACTTGCTTTAACTTTTTATATAGCACATGTTATCATAGGAATGGGATGTATAGAAATTATCAATCCTTCAAAAATGGGAGAGTATACTATAAACTTTTCGTTTTTATACGCCTTGTTCTTTTGTATAGCATGTGTTATTTTTTCAATGATTAGTAAAAAATATGCAAAATATGGTCCTGTTGAATGGATAATGCGAAAATTAACCGATTAAGGGTCTATAGAATAAAAATATAAAGACCGTCTAATAAAACTTAGACGGTCTTTATTGTTTGTTATAGATTAATCCTAATTTATATCCTGGCCTTTTTTAAGTTTTTCTAAATCGCCGTTAAGTCTTCCTTTAAATCGATCAGGAGCGTTACCTAGTGATGTGTTTATCGCTTTTATAGCATTTTTATAATCTCCCGTTGCCGAATATGCTTTTGCTAATCCATAGTTAGATGGCCATGCACCTTTACTATTTTTTACATTATCTTTTAAAATGACAAGTGCCTTATCTTTTTGTCCTAAGGTTATTAACCCTGTCCCTAATCTAAAAATCTGTGCAGTGCTTCCTAGTTTAGCTGCTTTATCTACAAAAGTCATAGCTTCACCTGTTTTTCCTTGCTTAGCCAAAATTTGTGATTTAAGAGATAGGTTAGCAAAAGTTTCTTTACTAAAAAAATTACCCGATATAGATGCATTAACCCATTCTAATGCCCGATCTAACTCACCTGCATTAAAAGCATAATTCGCAGCGTTATCCCAGCTTGTTTGAGTAAAACCAGCAGAATTACGAAGATCATTTTTAATACCTTTCATTACTACATTTTTCACATCGACTTCGATCTTGAAAGGAATTTCCTTTTTCTCCCATCTCAATGCTGCTATAGCACTATTAGCTTCAACTTTAGGAAATAAAAAGGTTAACATTTCTGTATGTGCTGTTTCTTTGGTTTTAACATCTACACGCAAAGCATCTTCTTTTTCATCATAAAAATAACTTCCCCAGGACGTAGAATTATTAGAAAATATAACCGTAGCCCCGCCATCTTCTTTTAACGCAACATGAAGCCCGTAAGTCCCTGCTTTAATGTCTTTTCCTTCGATTTTAACATCGTGAGTAAACGTTATTGTCGAATTGCTGTTAGCCCCAGCTCTCCAAGGTGCTGCTTTAGATGTTCCAAACCCCAGGTTATTATATCCATAAGGAACTAGTTTCCCCCAGATTTCACGTTCCTTTACACTTGGCCTCCCATAATCAATGGTGATATTAGTAATCCCTACACGTTGCATTACCTGTGCTCGCTGACTTCCTTCTGGAGTGGTAAGTTGTGCATTTGTTTGAATTGAGAGCAACATCATTGCGCTCACAATACAAGTTGTAATTAAGTTGAATTGTTTCATGACTGTTTTTTTTGATTAATTATTATCACTTAGAGAAATTAAATTTCTAACCTAAACAATGTAAGAGGTATATCTCAATCCTAATGTTACGGTAGTGTTAAACTCAAAAAGAAAGTCATAATTGATTGTTAAACCATGTTATTCTTTTAACAGCTGATTAACAAAGTCTTCAAAATCTTTTTTAAAATCTATATATTTCTGACCTGTAGCCGGGCCATTGAATCCTGTATGTATTTTGCGTACCTTCCCTTTTTTATCAATAAAAATAGTTGTCGGATATGACAACACATGGTTTAGCATTGGCAGTTTCTCTTGTGCTTTTTGCTTATCTGAAGTTCCATATTGAGCCAAAAGAATTGGGTAGGTTATGTTCAATTTTTGTTGTAATCTTTTTATCGATTTAAATGCTTTTTCTTTGGTCTTTGCATATTCAAAAGCTAATGCTACAAATTCGGCTCCATTATTTTTATTTTTATTCTGATACTCTACATAATATTTGGTTTCATCCATACAATTAGGGCACCAGGTTCCCATAACTTGTACGATGACTACTTTATTTTTAAACCGATCATCTGTAAGTGAAATTTGATTTCCTTCGACATCAGGAAAACTAAATTCTAATGTATCATGTCCTTCTTTCAGAAAAGTTAATGAATCTTCAGAAGGTAACTTAAAGTTTTCATTTCTTTTAGCTACAAAAGGTTCTTTCCAGTGATTGCCAGAATAAAAGTAACCGCTTAGTGTACTATCTGTTACCTGTGCAGTAAATAAGAAAGCATGAGCTCCGTCAAAAGTTGATAATTGTAGTTGGTCTTTATTTAAAACACCTTCCAAATAACGATAGTCTCCTGTAGTTGTTCTAAATGTACCTGTAACCATATTTCCATTTTGTTTAAAAGTACCTTTGGCAATATACCTGTCTTCTTCATTGTCTTTACTAAAAACTGTCTCCCAATTTCCCGTAATATCATAATTCGATTTTGAAACAATTTCAAATCGATCCTGCTCACCATATTTTGCTGTAAATGGTACTACTCTATCCAGGCTTTTTTTAATAAAACTTCCGGAAATTGTCATAGAGTCTATAAATCGACCGGCAATATATCCCTCAAAAACAGGAAGCTTAATTAGTATAGAATCTTTATTAATTATAACTTCATCAACACTAATTGTTTCTTCGGCATTAAAAATTCTTAAGGTCTGATCATCCATTACTTCGATCAGAAAAGGAAGCTTTTTATTATCCTTAACTTCTAGTGTTGCTTTCCATGGGCCACTTTTAAACTCAACCAAATCAGATGGTTTATCTTTCTTACAAGAAGAAAAAATAGTGACAACAAGTAGAATAAGTACGGCTGTTTTTCTCATTATTTGATAGTATAAAAAGTCCGGAAAGTTACTCAAAACTTACCGGACGATTCTCTTTTTATAATTTTATTAAGTTTTTATTGCTCCTTTGCATATAATTTCTCTAATTTTTCTTTTCCTTCTTTCACCTTTTCTTTTCCATTTTTTATTGATTTTTCTAAGGCTTTTAGCTTTTCTTCGGCTTTATTGATTTTAGCTTCTTTTTCTGCAATTTCTTCTGGAGTTAAAGCTTCTTCTCCTTCTTTTTCCTTTGCTCTTACCAGACGTTCTTTTGCAGCTTCAATTTTTGCTTTGCCTCTGGTAATTCTTTCTTCATTCTTTTTCAGTACTTCGCTACGTTCTTTTACCATGTCTTTAGCCTCTTCGGCTCTGGCCATTCCAAATTCTTTACCTGTTAATCCCTCTTTATTTTTTCCATATGCCTTCCCTTTTATTTTCTTTTCAGCTTTTTCTATGGCTTTTTCGGCTTTTTCTTCTGCTTTTTCAGCCTTTTCAATAGCTTTATCCTTAGCTTCTTCTGCTTTCTCTTCTAGTTTTTCAACTTTTTTCTCTGCTTTTTCTCTAGCTTTCTCTGCCTTCTCTTGGGCTTTCTCTGCTTTTTTTTCTGCCTTTTCCTGAACTTTTTCTTTTTTCTTAGCTATTTTTTCTTTTGCTTCTTGAGATTTTCCCTGAGCAATTACCACCTGATTTCCTAAAGTGAAAATCAAAACAAATACCAATATTAGTTTTATAAATTTCATGTTAGTTTTTTTTTAGTTAGTGTTAAAATGATTAAGGGTATGAAGGTTTATTACTAGAAGACTTTTTAAATATCATCCAAATCTTCTAAAGATTCTTCTAATTCTTCTACTTTGGTCTCGACTTCTTCAGAAACCTGATCCAATTCAGACTCAATCGCTTCTATTTTTTCTACAACTGCTTTGGTTTCTTCCTCTTCTTTTTTCTTATCTGTACAAGAAATAATTCCGAAAAGGAACATGATCGTAAGTAACTTAATTCCTGTTTTCATAATATTAAAATTTGGTTAGAATAAAACTATTATAAATATACCACAATTTTGTTTATAGATATACTTACAACTATTTGTATCCTCTGCCCAATATATTATCTTTACCAACTGAATTTAGAAAGATCACAAATGAAGATTTCATATAACTGGCTGAAGCAATTTATTAATATCGATTGGGATGCAGAGAAAACCGGAGAGCTCCTTACCGATCTGGGGTTAGAGGTAGAAGGAATAGAATCCTATCAAAGTGTAAAAGGAGGATTAGAAGGTGTTGTTATAGGGCAAGTTCTTAATTGCGAGAAACATCCAAATGCAGATAAGCTTAAAGTTACCAAAGTAGACTTAGGTAATGGTGAACCGGTTCAGATTGTTTGTGGTGCTCCTAACGTTGCCGCTG
Organism: Aquimarina spinulae; assembly: GCF_943373825.1. Taxonomy (NCBI): domain Bacteria; kingdom Pseudomonadati; phylum Bacteroidota; class Flavobacteriia; order Flavobacteriales; family Flavobacteriaceae; genus Aquimarina; species Aquimarina spinulae. The sequence continues at coordinate 794,289 of NZ_CALSBP010000003.1, forward strand.
GGCAAAAAGTCCCTGTTGCTACTATTGGCACAAAACTTTATAATGATAAAGGTGAAGAATGGGTCATAAAAAAAGGAAAAATAAGAGGTGAAGAAAGCCATGGTATGATCTGTGCCGAAGATGAATTAGGGTTAGGAAAAAGTCATGACGGGATTATGGTCTTAAGTACTGATATCACTGTAGGGACTAAAGCTGCAGACATATTTGATATTGAAAATGATTATGTGTTTGAAATTGGATTAACTCCAAATCGTGCAGACGCAATGAGTCATTTGGGTACTGCACGTGATCTCAAAGCAGGGCTACTACAAAAAGACCTTAATCTAGAACTTATTACTCCTTCTGTAAGTAATTTCAGAGTAGAAAACAGGCTAAATAAAATTGATATCGAAGTCAAAAATAATGAGATGGCACCCAGATATTGCGGTGTAACGATTTCTGATATTAAAGTAGCAGAATCTCCTGCCTGGTTGCAACATAGATTAAAAGCGATAGGAATTACTCCCAAAAATAATGTTGTAGATGTTACCAATTATGTTTTACATGAGTTAGGACAACCTTTACATGCATTTGATGCACACTATATTGAAGGGAATAAAATTGAAGTAAAAACTGTTGATGCCGGTACCAAATTTACAACTCTAGATGAAGTAGAAAGAGAATTACACCAAGAAGATCTTATGATCTGTGATGCTGTAAAACCACTTTGTATTGCTGGTGTATTTGGAGGGGTAAACTCTGGTGTTACAGAAAGAACAACATCAATTTTCTTAGAAAGTGCTTACTTTGATCCTATTAGTATTCGTAAAACTGCAAAACGACATGGTCTAAACACAGATGCTTCTTTTAGATTTGAAAGAGGTATTGATCCAAATATCACCGAATACGCATTGAAAAGAGCCGCTCTACTAATACAGGAGCTGGCAGGAGGTAATATTTCTAGTGAAATCATGGATTTATATCCTAAAAAGATTGAAGATTTCCAGGTGATTTTATCTTTTGAAAATACTACAAAGTTAATTGGTGAAGAAATACCTCAAGATACTATTAAAAGGATTCTCACTTCATTAGATATTAAAATCAATAGCGTGACCGAGACAGGAATAGGTCTTACCATTCCGGCATACAGAAATGATGTACAAAGAGAAGTTGATGTAATAGAAGAAATTCTTAGAGTATACGGTTATAATACTATTGGTTTTACTCAAAAATTGAATGCTTCGATATCAAATATTGATAGGTTCTCTGATTATAATGTGCAAAATACCATATCAAATCAACTTGTTGGTCTGGGATTTTATGAGATGTTAGCCAACTCGCTTACTTCTCCTGATTATATTGCCTTGAGTGAACAGCTTAAAAATGAGAATAATGTAGAAATGCTAAATCCACTTAGTAATGATTTGGCAGTAATGAGGCAATCCATGTTATTTTCGGGATTAGAGGCTGTATCCTATAATAGTAATAGAAAACGATCAGATCTTAAATTGTTTGAGTTTGGAAAAACATATCATAACTATGAAGATAAAAGAATAGAGAATAAACATCTAAGTATTATTGTTTCTGGAAGTAGGTCTAAAGAAACCTGGACTGCAAGCCCGCAAGCAAGTGATTTCTTTTATTTAAAAGGAATAGTATTTTCTGTTTTAGAACGTTTAGGGCTAACAAGATTAAAAACATCTCCTATAAAGAACGATGTTTTTACTGAAGGGCTTTCTTTAAGTATTGGTAAAGCGCAATTAGTAGATTTTGGAATACTAAAAAAATCTGTACTTAAACATTTCTCTATTTCTCAGGAAGTATTGTATGCCGATTTTAACTGGGATGTTATTTTAGAATATGCGAAACACAATAAACTAAAGTATAAAGGTATTCCTAAATTTCCTGAAGTACGTCGTGATTTTGCTTTGCTATTAGACGATTCTATAAAGTTTGAAGAAATTCATACTATCGCCAAGCAAACCGAAAAACAAATTCTAAAAGATGTAAACTTATTTGACGTGTACCAGGGTAAAAACCTTCCTAAAGGAAAAAAATCGTATGCTGTAAGTTTCATTTTACAGGACGACAATAAAACACTTACCGATAAACAAATCGATAAGATCATGAACAAATTGCAGTACAATTTTGAAAATAAATTAGGCGCTGAACTTAGGTAAGTAACAGTGTCGAATTTAAGATACTATTCTACAAATACTATTTAAAATATATCATAAAAAAACCGGAATGTACATTCCGGTTTTTTTATGATATTGTAATATTGAAAAGTTCTTATTACTAGTTGCCTCCTTCTAAAGCTTTAAGTCTGTCTTTCATTTCGCCAGCCTTAGGATCATCTAACTGATAAAATATATTCATCAATGTACGAATAGCTTCTACATTATCAGGACTACTTTTTAGAGCTCCTTCAAGGTAAGGAACTGCCGTTTTATATAATTCTGATCTCTTTTTTGTTAGTTCATCATATCTTCTATTATCGCTTGAAGATGTTCCTAATCCATTCATTTCATCTACAATCTTAGTTTCTCCACTTAAAATTATAGAAGCAATATTGATTTGAGCAGCGGTATAATCTGGTTTTAGCTCTAAAGCTTTCTTATAGTAACCCAGTGCCTGATCATTATCACCAAGGCGAGATGCACTAACTCCTAAATTATATAGTAAATCTGGATTTTCAGGATCGTTAGCTACGATCTGCTCCATGATTTCTTTATACTTAGCAATATTTCCTAATTTATAGTATACATCAGCTTCTGCTTGCTTTAATGCAGAATCTTCTGGGTTCTCTTTTTTAGCATCTTCAATAGCAGCTATTGCTTCTTCATCTTTTCCTTGACTCATATAAATCAAAGCAATATTTTTTGCAATCTCTCCTTTTCTAGATTCAGAAGTTTTAATTTCTGGCTTAATATAATCTCCAGTTTTTACAGAAAGGTCTCTTATTTGTTTCGATTCAAAAACATCAACCTTACCTGTTTCTTTATGCGTTGCAACAAATTCCTTTTTTACTCCGCTAAAACCAAGGCTTTTTAATTCCTTATAGTATTTTAGAGCAGTATCATAATCTTTATCATTAACAGCATTACTTGCTGCATAATATAAATATGTTGTATCAGCTTTATTGGTTGTATATCCTAAATAAAGTTTTTCTGATGCTCCTTTATAGTTTTTTGCATTCTGATCTTTAATTGCGTTTTCAACTAAGGATTGGCGTAACAATTGTAATTTTTGAGAAGCATCAGCAGTATATTTAGATCCTCCTGCGGCTTTTTCAATTTCGATTGTTTTACTATAAGCACTCGCTGCACTTTCAATTTTCTCTAAAGATTCACCTGCAGAAGCAGCTACAACCTGGCCTTTAAAAAAATAATATTGCGCTTTCATTTTTTCATCAGCAGCGTTTAACTGTCCTTCAGCAGCTTTCAATGCTTCACTAGCTACATCCATGTTACCAGATTTCAAGGCTTTGTTTGCCGCTTTTAATGCTTGTTTTGGAGTACTCTCCTTCTGAGAAAATCCAAAAGCACTAACAGCTAGAAATAGTACTACGATAAATTTAGTCTTCATTACTTGAGTTTTTAAAATGGGATTTAATTATTGTTTTGTTTCATTATCAATATTCGTGCCATCTGAAGTGTTATCAGCATCTGTTGTAGAAGAATCAACATCTTCTATATCTTCATCCTGATCTATATCATCTTCGTCGTGCATAACTTTTGCTACTGCGGCAATAGAATCTTTACCTTTTAAATTAATAAGACGTACACCTTGTGTTGCTCGTCCCATCACACGTAAATCTTCTACAGAAAGTCGAATAGCAATTCCTGATTTATTTATAATCATAAGATCATCTAAATCGGTAACATTTTTAATTGCCACCAGAGATCCTGTTTTATCAGTAACAGAAATGGTTTTAACACCTTTTCCTCCTCTATTCGTTATTCTATAATCTTCTAATTTCGAGCGCTTTCCATAACCATTTTCTGAAACTACTAAGATATTACTTTCCATTTCATTAACGGCTACCATACCAATCACTTCATCTTTATCATCGGCAAGTCTGATTCCTCTTACTCCCGAGGCTCCACGTCCCATTGGTCTGGTTTTCTCTTCTTCGAATCGAATTGCTTTACCCGATTTTACAGCCAACATTACCTGGCTTTTACCATCGGTTAATTTAGCTTCGAGAAGTTCATCATTATCCTTTATAGTAATAGCGTTAATACCATTTGTTCTCGGTCTCGAATATTGCTCTAAAGATGTCTTTTTGACCTGACCTTTTTTCGTTGCCATAATGACATAGTGCGAATTAATGTACTCTTCGTCTTTAAGATCCTGGGTACAGATAAAAGCTTTCACTTTATCATCACTATGTATATTAATTAGATTTTGAATAGCTCTTCCTTTAGAAGTTTTACTTCCTTCCGGAATTTCATATACTCTCATCCAGAAACATTTTCCTTTCTGAGTAAAGAACAGCATATATTGATGATTGGTTCCTACAAATAAATGTTCAAGAAAATCCTCATTACGTGTTGTACTTCCTTTTTGTCCTACTCCTCCTCTATTTTGTTTCTTATATTCATTAAGAGAAGTTCTTTTTATATATCCAGCATGTGAAATCGTAATTACTACTTTTTCATCCGGGATCATATCTTCTATACTAAGATCTCCTCCTGCATATTCTATTTGAGAACGACGCTCATCGCCATATTTTTCTTTTACTTCTGCTAGCTCGTCCTTAATGATTTGCATTCTACGCTCCTTCTTTTCCAAAATATCCTTAAGGTCTTCGATAGTCTTCATCAACTCATCATACTCAGCACGTAATTTATCTTGCTCCAGACCTGTTAATTGACGCAGACGCATCTCTACGATTGCTTTTGCCTGTATTTCAGAAAGTTCAAAACGTTTTATCAATTTTTCGCGTGCCTCTTCTGTATTCGCAGAAGAACGAATTAAAGCAATTACTTCATCAATATTATCTGAAGCTATGATTAAACCTTCAAGAATATGAGCTCTTTCTTCAGCTTTTCTCAATTCATATTTTGTACGACGAACAACAACTTCATGTCTGTGTTCTACAAAATAATGAATCATTTCTTTTACATTCAACAACTGTGGTCTTCCATTAACCAGTGCTATATTATTTACACTAAAAGAAGATTGTAAAGCTGTATACTTATATAAAAGATTTAGTACTATATTAGGTATTGCATCTCGTTTAAGGACATATACAATACGCATACCATTTCTATCAGACTCATCACGTATTGTAGAAATTCCTTCGATTTTCTTATCATTAACAAGATCAGCAGTCTTTTTAATCATATCTGCTTTATTCACCTGATAAGGGATCTCGGTAACGATTATGCTTTCTCTACCGTTTACTTCTTCAAAACTTGCTTTAGCTCGTATAACGACTCTTCCTCTACCCGTTTTAAAAGCTTCTCTAACACCATCATACCCATAAATTGTTCCTCCTGTAGGAAAATCCGGGGCTTTAATATGTTGTATTAATTCATCAATTTCGATATCATTATTCTCAATATAAGCAACTGTACCATCAACAACTTCACTTAAATTATGAGGAGGCATATTTGTTGCCATACCAACTGCAATTCCTGAAGCTCCATTTATTAATAATCCTGGAACCCTTGTTGGCAGAACTGTTGGTTCTTGTAAAGTATCATCAAAATTAAATGTATGATCTACAGTGTCTTTTTCGATATCTGCCAGCATATCCTCTGATATCTTTCGCATTCTTGCTTCTGTATAACGCATAGCCGCAGGGCTATCTCCATCTACAGAACCAAAGTTACCCTGGCCATCAACTAACATATATCTCAAACTCCATTCTTGCGCCATACGAACCATCGTATCATATACAGATGTATCACCATGAGGGTGATATTTACCAAGAACTTCACCTACAATTCTTGCAGATTTTTTGTGGGCACTACTCGCTTTAACACCCAATTCATACATACCGTATAAAACACGCCTATGTACGGGCTTAAGACCATCCCTAACATCAGGAAGTGCACGAGATACAATAACAGACATTGAATAATCAATGTATGCAGATTTCATCTCATCTTCTATATTGATAGGTATAAGCTTTTCTCCATCAGCCATAAAAAATTATTTTATTCTAAAATTGATTAATTAAACGCGCTAATTTAAGTAAATTAAGACGGTTTTAACAGCCAATTACCCTGTAATATACGGAATTTATTAACAATAGTATGGGCAGATGTCGTTAATAAGTCTGTGATCTTAGGTTTTGATTATTAATGCATTTTTTGTCTATTTACCAATACAAGCAAAAAAAACCATAATAGACACTGTCTCAGAGCTGGTGTGTGTATTTTTAAAGCTTGAAATTGCATGACAAAATATCCCAATGTCAAAATATCTAATTAAAAGGAATAGTTTTTGTCAATTTAATTCTAAAAATTACTATTTTAGTTATAAAGAAAGAGAATAATTTTATGGATGATAATTTTTCGCCCAGAGTAAAGGATGTGATTGCGTACAGTAAAGAAGAAGCTCTTAGATTAGGGCATGACTTTATTGGCACAGAACACCTTATGTTAGGGTTACTACGTGACGGAAGTGGTAAAGCTATTAATATTCTAGATGCGCTAGATATCGATTTAACAAATTTAAGAAGGAAGGTTGAAATCCTAAGTCCCGCAAATCCAAATATAGCTGTCGCCTCGAACGAGAAAAAAAATTTACATTTAACTAGACAAGCAGAAAGAGCATTAAAAACTACTTTTTTGGAAGCTAAGCTATTTCAAAGTTCTTCTATTAACACTGCTCATCTTCTGTTATGTATCCTAAGAAATGAAAATGACCCAACTACAAAACTTTTAAATCGTTTAAAAGTAGATTATGATAATGTTAAAGACCAATTTAAGTTTATGATTGCTAACGAAGAAGAATATATAGATAACCCAAAAGCAGAATCTTTCTCTGAAGATGATGATGATTTAACAGGTGATTCATCTAAGGAAAATCCTTTTAACTCTCCTTCTGGAGGAAGTAAAGCAGGCAAAAAATCTAAAACTCCTGTTTTAGACAACTTTGGCCGTGATTTAACTGCAATGGCAGAAGAAGGAAAACTCGACCCCGTAGTGGGACGATCCAAAGAGATAGAGCGTGTATCCCAAATATTAAGTAGACGTAAAAAGAACAACCCACTACTCATAGGAGAACCTGGAGTTGGTAAATCTGCTATTGCAGAAGGGCTTGCTCTAAGAATAGTAAAACGTAAAGTTTCTAGAATTTTATTTGACAAAAGAGTCGTTACTCTTGATTTGGCAAGCTTAGTTGCAGGAACCAAATATCGTGGACAATTCGAAGAGCGAATGAAAGCAGTAATGAACGAATTAGAAAAAAACGATGATATCATTCTTTTTATAGATGAGATTCATACTATTGTCGGTGCAGGTGGTGCTACAGGAAGTTTAGACGCTTCTAACATGTTTAAACCAGCCTTGGCAAGAGGTGAAATCCAATGTATTGGTGCCACAACCTTAGATGAATATCGCCAATACATAGAAAAAGATGGTGCCTTAGAGAGACGTTTTCAAAAAGTAATTGTAGAACCTACAAATATTGAAGAAACTATAGAAATCCTTAACAACATCAAGGAAAAATATGAAGAACATCACAATGTTAGTTATACACCAGATGCTATTGAAGCTTGTGTAAAATTAACCAATAGATATATGACAGATCGCTTTTTACCAGACAAAGCTATTGATGCGTTGGATGAAGCGGGTTCTAGAGTACATATTACCAATATTGATGTTCCTAAAAAAGTACTCGATCTTGAGAAAAAACTTGAAGAAGTAAGAGAACTTAAAAATAGTGTAGTCAAAAAACAAAAATACGAAGAAGCCGCAAAGCTTAGAGATGACGAAAAGAATCTCGAGAAAGAGCTTGGTGTTGCACAAGAACAATGGGAAAAAGAATCCAAGCTACATAAAGAAACCGTTGATGAAGAAAACGTAGCAGATGTGGTTTCTATGATGACCGGTATACCTGTTAATCGTATAGCGCAAACTGAAAGTAATAAACTAGCCGAATTACCCAACCTAATTATGGGTAAAGTTATAGGTCAGGATGAAGCCGTTACCAAAGTCGTAAAAGCAATACAACGTAATCGTGCCGGACTTAAAGATCCTAATAAACCCATTGGATCGTTTATATTTCTAGGACAAACTGGAGTTGGTAAAACACAATTAGCCAAAGTTTTGGCCAGAGAACTCTTTGATAGTGAAGACACACTTATTCGTATCGATATGAGTGAGTATATGGAGAAATTTGCAGTTTCCAGACTTATTGGAGCACCTCCTGGATATGTTGGTTATGAAGAAGGAGGCCAACTTACCGAGAAAGTAAGAAGAAAGCCATATGCAGTTATTCTATTAGATGAAATCGAAAAAGCGCATCCCGATGTCTTTAATATGATGCTTCAAGTATTAGATGATGGATATCTTACCGATAGCCTTGGACGTAAAATTGATTTTAGAAATGCCATAATCATTATGACCTCTAATATTGGAGCTCGTAAACTGAAAGATTTTGGACAAGGAGTTGGCTTTGGAACTTCTGCCAAAAAGACCCAGGCAGAAGATTATGCTAAAGGAGTAATAGAAAATGCATTAAAAAAAGCATTTGCTCCTGAGTTTCTAAACCGAGTAGATGATGTTGTTGTATTTAATGCATTAGAACGAGAGGATATCCATAAAATTATCGATATTGAACTTGATAAACTATACGGACGAATTAAAGATCTTGGATACGACCTTTCCTTAAGTGAAAAAGCTAAGGATTATATTACCGAAAAAGGTTTTGATAGACAGTATGGCGCAAGACCTTTAAAAAGAGCTATTCAAAAATATATAGAAGATGCTTTAGCAGAAGAGATTATAAACTCTCAACTTGAAGAAGGTGATAGTATATTTATGGATATGGATGATGATTCTGGCGAATTAACAATTACTATTAAAAAAGCTGAAGAATCAACCGAATCTTAACTTAATTTTTATAAAACAACAAATACAAAAGAGACTGTTATCTATACGTAACAGTCTCTTTTAATATAGATCAAAAACCTGTAACAGTCTTAAACCCAATCATGCAAGAATTATAAAAAAAACAATAATAAGATAACCTTAGAACTTTCCTAATCCCTTTCTAATTTATGTTTTTTTCATACCTTATACCGATAATAAAATAAGAAAGAGAGCCCTATTTCTATCCTATTCCATATCTAAAACACGTACTAAAATGCTAACAAATAATAGATGATCACTTCATATAATTTCTATTTCTGTCATATAGAGATATATGAAGATTATGTAAAGGCTATAATGAAAGAAGGAATTACAGTCTTACCAGAACATAACGATGTTTTGCTACTGATTACAGAAAAACATTTCAAAAACAAACCTTTTGTTTATATCACACATCGCATTAACTCTTATGCCGTAAATCCAACGGTATATCTAGAAACTGCCAAAATTTCAAATGTGATTGGTTTTGCGGTAGTATCTGCCGATCATAGACAAAAAATACAAACAAAGCTTGAAAAAGCCTTCTTTAACAAAGAGCTTAAACAGTTTGACACTATGGAGTTAGCTCTAAAATGGAAAGATAATATGATCAAAAAATATAGGAATCAAAAAATAGTATAAAAGCTATAAAGCGATACTTGTAATAATACAGTATCGCTTTATTATGTTATTAAGTTCTATAAATATTATTTAGCAATATTTACTGCTCTTGTCTCTCGTATTACAGTCACTTTAACCTGACCAGGATATGTCATATCTGTCTGTACTTTTTGAGAAATCTCGAAAGAAAGGCTAGCTGCTTTTTCGTCATTCACTTTTTCACTTTCAACAATCACACGAAGCTCTCTACCTGCCTGAATCGCATAAGCTTTTTTCACTCCATCAAATCCAAAAGCGATTCCTTCTAAATCTTTCAGCCTTTGTATATAAGAATCCAATACCTGACGTCTAGCACCGGGTCTGGCACCACTAATTGCATCACACACCTGAACGATAGGAGAAATTAACGATGTCATCTCTACTTCATCATGATGCGCCCCTATAGCATTACAGACTTCTTGTTTTTCACCATATTTTTCTGCCCATTGCATTCCAAGGATAGCATGCGGCACTTCCGTTTCTGTATCCGGAACCTTACCAATGTCATGTAGTAAACCTGCTCTTTTTGCTAGTTTAGGATTTAACCCTAATTCTGAAGCCATTACGCCGCATAACTTAGCAACTTCTCTCGAGTGTTGTAGAAGATTCTGACCATAAGAAGATCTATATTTCATTCTACCTATAGTCTTAATTAGTTCTGGATGCAATCCATGTATCCCGAGATCAATTACGGTACGCTTACCAACTTCAATAATCTCTTCGTCAATTTGTTTCCTTGTTTTTCTTACTACTTCTTCTATTCGTGCAGGGTGAATCCTTCCATCGGTCACTAATTTATGAAGTGACAATCGAGCCACTTCTCTTCTTACAGAATCAAAACAAGATAAAATTATTGCTTCAGGAGTATCATCCACTATAATCTCAACCCCTGTAGCGGCCTCAATAGCTCTAATATTTCTACCTTCACGACCAATAATCCTACCTTTTACATCATCACTTTCAATATTAAAAACCGAAACACAGTTCTCAATTGCTTCTTCTGTGCCTATTCTTTGAATAGTATTAATAATTACCTTCTTAGCCTCCTGTTGTGCGGTTAGCTTGGCTTCTTCAATAGTATCTTGAATAAGTGCCATAGCATCGGTCTTTGCCTGTCCTTTTAAAGACTCTACAAGTTGTTCTTTTGCTTCTTCTGCAGATAATCCCGATATAACTTCAAGTTGTTGTACCTGACTTTTATGAAGTTTTTTAAGTTCGCTTTGTTTCTTTTCTAAATAGTCCTTGCGTTGCTCTCCTTCTTTAATTTTTTCCTCGAGCTCTATATTTAGTTTTTTGTTTTTAGATAATTCATTAGAAACTTGAGATTCCTTATCTCTTGTTCGTTTTTCTGCTTCGGCCATTTTTTTATCTCGCGACAATATTACCTTTTCATGTTCTGATTTTAATTCAATAAATTTTTCTTTGGCCTGAAGTATCTTGTCTTTTTTAATTGTCTCTCCCTCATTTTTAGCATCTCTTAAAATGCTTTCGGAAGTTTTTTTAGCATTTCTAATAATCTCTGAAGCTTTATTACGTTCCAGAACTTTGGCAATGATAAATCCTATCATTAGTCCTGCTACCCCAGCAACTATTAAAAATATAATATTATTATCCATAATTTGTGTTAGTATTTATATAAAAAAAGCCTGCACTAGCAAAGGTTTTGTATAAACTCTGTAAAAACAGGTTTAGGGCTAACAAATTGCTCAAGAATCCGCTCAAGGCGGCGCGCTTTTACAACTTAAACTCACCCTTTTTAATTAATTCTTGTTGAGTTTATCAAAATAACAACTAGTGCAGGCAGTAACCTTATTTATTTTAAAGAACGTTATGATAAATGTTCATGTAGCAAATTATTTAATTCATTTAATCTATTAGCCACATTAACCGTGTCATCATCTTTATCTATAGTTTTTTGTTCTACTTGTGCAGCAAACTGTAAAGCACACATTGCCAATACATCTTGCTTATCTCTAACTGCATAACTTTGCTCAAATTGCTTTATCATGGCTTCTATCTTTTTTGCTGCTTTCCGTAAACCTTCTTCCTGATCCGGATTAATGGTTAACGGGTATACACGATCTGCAATAGATAATTTAATTTTAAGCTTATCTGCCATATTTTACTTATTCAGAAAGTTGTGCGATGCACATATCAATCTCTCTTATTAAAGCGTTTATTTTGAGCTTGGTTTCCCTTTTATATTCGTCACTGCCTAATATTGCGTTTGCATTTTTGAGTGCACTGAATTTTTCTTCCCACTGCTTTAATTGATCTATTTGAAGTTCTGAATTAGACTCCAAATCCGATATTTTCTCTTTTAAACTTAAATTTTGTTGCTTAATTAATTCATATTTATGAAGCAACTTACTTATTCTATTTTCAAGAGAATCAATAATTTCAATTAAATCACTCATTGTAAATTTTACACAATACTTCGTTACACAAAGTTAACATACCAATTGAAAAAACCCAATAGTTTTACAACTAATTTTAAACCCTTTCTTTATTGTGGTTTAATCCTCGATATTTCTTCTACTTTAACCAAAGACGATGCGATTATCTGGTGCATATCATAATAACGATATTCTGCCAGCCTTCCTCCAAAAATCACACCTTCTAATTGTTGTGATTCTTCTTTATACTTTTTAAAAATTTCTTGATTTCTACCGTTATTAATAGGATAATATGCCTCTTTGCTTCTATCCCAATTTTCGGGATATTCTTTTGTTATAATTGTTTTATCCTGCTTTCCAAATTCAAAATGTTTATGCTCGATAATTCTGGTAAATGCATAACTTTCATCATTATAGTTTACTACTGCATTACCCTGGTAATTTTCAATATTATGAAGCTCATGTTCAAATCGTAATGATCTGTATTCTAAATGTCCATGCTTGTATTCAAAAAACTCATCTATCTTGCCAGTATATACAATCTTATCGGCTAGAGATTCAAGCTCTTTTCTATCTTCAAAAAAATCCACTCCTGTTTTGGTATCAATACCGTCTAGTAAACCATTAATAATTACATTGTAACCCCCGACAGGAATTCCTTGATAAATGTCATTAAAATAATTGTTGTTATATGTATATCTAACCGGAAGTCTTTTAATGATAAACGCAGGGAGTTCTGTAGCTTTTTTACCCCATTGTTTTTCTGTATAGGCTTTAATAAAAGTTTCATAAATATCTTTCCCGACCAAAGATAAAGCTTGTTCTTCAAGATTTTGTGGAGACTTTACTCCATATTGCGCTACTTGCTCATCAATAATCTTTTTTGCTTCCTGCGGTGTCTTGGTTCCCCACAGTTGATAAAAAGTATTCATATTAAAAGGCAGGTTATACAGTTTACCTTTTGACAATGATAGTGGAGAATTTATATAATTATTAAAAGTTGCAAATTGATTTACATAATCCCAGATTTTTTTATCATTAGTATGAAAAATGTGAGCTCCATATTTATGTATATTAATTCCTTCCTTTTCCTCGCAATATACATTTCCACCTAAATGATCTCGTTTATCTATCACAAGACATTTTTTACCTCGATTAGTCATTTCGTGAGCAAAAACACTTCCAAACAATCCGGCTCCTACAATTAGATAATCATATCTCTTTTCTTTCACTAGTATATTTTTTTATTCGAAATAGTTTCTAAAAAATTCAGTTGTCAAAACTACTATTTTTAAAAGGATTTTATAGGTAATAATTGCACATCAAAAAATCACAATTGATAATCTTCTTAAAATAGGGTATAAAAAATAAAATGTGTGTATCTTTCCCACGATAAATTTACATATTCATATGAAAGGATATTTCATTTCCAGAAATTACAAATCTCTTTTTAACGCAGCTGGTAAAGCAAAAACTGATTGTGAGTCTATTCTAACCGAAATGGGATTTAAAAACCTGGGATTCAAACAATCTTCAATCCCAAACTCTGCAATTGGTGCTCTAAAAAACTTTTTTGGCATTACCTTCGCTCTTATACGGTTACCTTATAAATCAACATTATGCACACAATATCCTCTAAATAAGTTTAGAAACTACGTCTTATTTGTTGCAAAAATAAAAAGATGTAAAATCATTACTATTGTTCATGATGTGCGTTTTTTGAAAGGCAGAACTAGTGATGCAAATAAAGAATTAAAAAAAATAATTTCTTCAGATGCCATTATTGTACATAACGATTCGATGAAGAATTGGTTTTTAGAACAAGATGTTAAAATTCCCATAATTGTACTCGGAATATTTGACTATATCTTAAATAAAGGATTACCTGATCAAAACAATGATGTTACAGGAGAAAAGATACACGAAGTAGTATATGCAGGAGGTTTTGGAGAAGGTAAAAATTCATATATCTATGATATTGACCTACTCGAAAGAAAAAATTTCAGAATGAATCTGTATGGTATGGGATTTGATTATCAAAAACTCAAAACCAAAAAAGAAACATCTGTGCTTACTTATGAAGGAGCATTCCCTTCTGATGTGGTTGCTTATCATATCAAGGGATCTTTTGGATTAGTATGGGATGGCATCTCTACAGAAGAATGTAGTGGTCAATACGGACAGTATTTAAAATACAATAACCCTCATAAAACTTCATTGTATATTTTATGTGGATTACCTGTGATTGTATGGGACAAAGCTGCCATTAGTGCTTTTATAACAGGTAACAATATTGGTTTTACAGTTTCTAATTTAGATGAATTAAGCAATAAATTAGAAAGCTTATCATTAGAAGACTATAAAAAAATGAAAACTAATGTAGACCTGGTTAGAACAAAAATTATTTCTGGTGGATATTTAAATGACGCTATTAATCATGCACTGAAAATAACATAACCTAGCAAAAAAATAAGTAGTTTTATAAGCACATTTCATAAACACACACATAGATACCCCCTTTTATGAGAAAAATTATAGTTTTTATTGTACTCGGCTTTTCTTTTTGCTATGGACAAAAGAACCTTCCAAAAGACTATTTTATTCGTCCTCTGGATATTCCTACTGTAGTTTCGGGAACATTTGGCGAGTTAAGATCTAACCATTTTCATTCTGGATTAGATATGAAAACTAAGGGCGAAGAAGGATTAAATGTATATGCTACAGCATCTGGTCGAGTAACTAGGATAAAAGTTTCGCATGGTGGATATGGTAAAGCACTATATATTGCACATCCTAATGGATATACAAGTGTATATGCACATTTAAAAAAATTCTCTCCAGAAATTGAAGCTTTTGTAAAAGAAAGACAGTACGCAAAGGAATCTTATGAAATAGAGCTTTTTCCAAAATCAGGTTCGTTAACAGTAAAGCAGGGTGATGTTATAGCATATAGTGGTAATACCGGAGGAAGTTCTGGGCCTCATCTTCATTTTGAAATTAGAGATTCGAGATCCAGACCAATGAATCCAATGAATTTTGGTATGGAAGTAAAAGATACCAGAAAACCAATCATAAATAGTCTTTGGGCCTATAGTTTGGATAAAGACGCACATATTAACGGTGCGCAAAAACCAGTTAGATTAAAGCTTACACCTCTAGAAGATGGTAGTTTTAAGGCAGAAAACCTGAGTGCATATGGTAAAATCGGTTTCGGCGTAGCTACCATAGACAAACAAGATTTAGCCGAGAATAATAACGGTGTATATGAAATAACTACTCTAATTAATGGTCAGGAAAATTTAAAAATAGAAATGAATCGCTTTTCTTTTGCCGAAACACGATATGCAAATCGGATTATTGATTACTCTTATTTTAAAGAATATAGAAGTAGAATAACAAAACTCTTTGTTGAAAAAAACAATCCGTTAACCGTTTTTAAAAAGAAAATAAATAATGGTATTGTTAATATTGAAGATAGTCTTTCTTATAACTATACCATTCATATCAAAGATTTTAAAAACAACACCTCTACAATTACTATTCCTGTACAAGGAAAAAATGTAGAAACGATCACAAAAGCAGATATTCCTAAAACATCAGAATACGCTAAAGCAACCGAAAATTATACGTATAGCTCTGGTTTTTTTGACCTTTTCATCCCTAAAGGTGCGTTATATGAAAATACCTATCTTGACATATCAGTTAGTGGAGAAAAAATCAAAATCCACAATAACAGAACTCCATTACATAAAAATATGACTCTGGTTTTTGATGTATCAAGATATAGTGAAGAAGATAAGAAAAAGCTGTATATAGGCCGTATAAATGGCTCTAAAACACCATCATACTCTAGAACATCAAAGAAAGGTAATCGGTTCTCTACCAGAACACGTACTTTTGGAACATACTCCTTATTTACCGATAACCAGAAGCCTACAATAATACCTATTAATGTTTCTAGCAAAAAATGGATATCAAAGGCCACACATCTAAAAGTAAAAATCAATGATTCTGAATCTGGAATAAAAAGTTATCGAGGTACTATAAATGGAAAATTTATTTTATTGGAGTATGATTATAAGACCGGAATGTTAATCTATGATTTTAATGATAAAAATCATGTGGACTCAGAAAATAATTTTAAACTTGTTGTGTTAGATAAAGTAGGTAATCGAGCAACATTCGAAACCACATTTTTTAGAAAACCTTAAATACTCTTATTTCTTGAAACCTAATTTTTTCCCTCTTTTGATTTTACTGATTCTAATCAGTATTTCTTCTTCGGCTCAGACTGCAACGTTAAAAGGTGTTATTCTTAATGAAAACAATATCCCCATTCAAGGAGCTAACATCTCTTATAATGATTCTGGTACTCAATCTGATAAAAATGGTGTATATCAACTTAGTATACCAGCTAATCAAGAAATTACAATACACATATCTCACATTAGTTTAAAAAATATACAATTTGTAATTAATCTTGAAGAAAATCAAGAATATGAACTTAATCCAGTACTAAAAACAGATGTTGAACAAATAGGTGAAGTTATAATATCGGGTAGAGAGCGAAAAATTGTAGAAGGAATTACAACTTTAGATCCCGAAACCATTAGAACCACCCCTTCTGCCAATGCAGGTGTAGAAGGACTCCTCAAAAGTTTACCTGGAGTAAGTTCTAATAACGAATTGAGTACGCAATATTCTGTTCGTGGAGGAAATTATGATGAAAATTTGGTCTACGTAAATGAGATCGAAGTTTATCGCCCTTTTTTAGTAAGATCAGGACAACAGGAAGGGTTAAGCTTTGTAAATACGGATATGGTTCGTAATGTAGATTTTTCTGCAGGAGGGTTTCAAGCTAAATATGGAGACAAACTTTCTTCAGTTTTAGATATTACCTATAAAAGACCAACAAGACTGGGAGCAACAGTAGATTTAAGTCTCCTGGGAGGTAGTGTTTCTGCAGAAGGAATTTCTAAAAACAAAAAACTAGCTGCTATTGTTGGTGTACGGTATAGGGATAATAGTTTATTAGTAGATGCAAAAAATACTGAGACTAATTTTCAACCTAGATTTGCAGATGTACAAACGTATCTTTCTTATAATTTTTCTAGTAAATTTGAATTAGGATTCTTAAGTAATTTGGCACTTAACACCTATGATTATGAGCCATTAACAGAACAAGTAAATTTTGGAACATTACAAACAGTGCAGGCATTGACTGTTCGCTATGATGGACAAGAAAAAGACCGGTATGAAACTTATTTTGGAGCACTAAAGGGAACCTACAGAGCTAATGACAATCTAACTCTAAAATTAATTGCCTCTGGATATCACACACAAGAACAAGAGCATTATGATATTTTTGCAGCATATGCACTGGGTACTGTAAATACCGATATTGGTAGTGAAAACCTGGGAGAAGTAGAATTTAGCGAAGGTATAGGTTCTCAATTAACGCATGCAAGAAATGATCTGGATGCATTAATATATAATCTCGAACACAAAGGAACATATGTTGCAGATCAACATCAGTTTGATTGGGGCATCAAATATACCTCAGAAGATATCAGAGACCGTTTACAAGAATATGAAATCATTGATTCTGCTGGTTTTTCTATCAGACCTCCTGTACTGGATTTTGTAAATGATCAGCCCTACACTCCTTTTGCAAGTCCTATTGTTCCTTTTACCAGCGTAAGAGCTACAAATGATACTAAAATTGATCGTATTTCTGGGTATGCACAATACAGTATTCGCTCTAATATCAAAGAAAATGAAATATGGGCAAATATAGGTGTTAGAGCACATAACTGGAATATCTATGGAAATACTGTCGAGGGTTCTGATTCACAAATTGTATTCAGCCCAAGGGCTCAAGTTGCTATTAAACCTGACTGGAAATCTGATATGATCTTTAGAGTTTCTGGAGGACTATATCATCAACCTCCCTTTTACAGAGAATTACGAGACTCATTAGGGGTGGTAAGGCCAGATGTTAAAGCACAGCAATCTATACATATCGTACTTGGTAATGACTACAGCTTTTCTATGTGGAAAAGACCATTTAAATTAACTACAGAGTTATATTACAAAAAGCTAACGGATGTAAACCCTTACACTATCGAAAATGTTAGGATACGATATCGTGCAAGAAATAATGCAGAAGCATATGCACAGGGAGTCGATTTAAGACTTAATGGAGAATTTGTTCCCGGTACAGAAAGCTGGGTAAGTCTTGGGTATTTAAAAACTGAAGAAAATATCGATAAGCGTGGTTATATCTCTCGACCAACAGATCAACGACTCAAAATCGGAGTGTTATTTCAGGATTACGTCCCTTCTATACCAAGCTTAAAAATGTATTTAAATATGGTCTATCAAACAGGAGTACCAGGAGGTTCTCCCAGTTATGCAGATCCATATAATTTTCAGACCAGACTACGAGATTATCGAAGAGCAGATTTAGGAATATCATATGTTGTGGTTGATCAAAACAAAAGATTAAGAGAAGGTCATTTTCTTAATATGTTTAGAGAATTAAACCTTGGTTTTGAAATCTACAATATCTTTGACAATCAAAATACAATCACCAACACTTTTGTAAGAGATGCAGCAAGTCAACGCCAATTTGCCATTCCCAATTATTTAACGCCCCGGGTTTTTAATGTTCGACTAGGAATGAAATTTTAGATTATTCTTCTATAAATTTCTTTAGTACATCAACTGTATAATCTACTTCTTCTTTAGTATTAAATTTTGAAAGTGAGAAACGTATTGATGGTTTTTGTAAATCCTCATCAGAAAGGATTTCGGTTAATACATGAGATCCTTTACCGCTTCCACTTTGGCAAGCACTCCCCTTTGAACATGCAATACCATTAATATCTAAATGAAATAATAGTATCCCAGCTTTTTCTTCAGAAACAGGCAAACACACACTAATTAAGGTGTATGTACTTTTTTCAGGATCACAACAACTGGCATTAAACTTTACTCCTTCAATGTTATTTTTAAGAGTATCGATAAAGTATTGTTTAAGATTTGTAACGTAACTCTTTTCTTCTTCTAAATTTTCATATGATAATCGCAACGCCTCATCCATTCCTGCAATATTATGCACGCTTTCTGTTCCTGCTCGATACCCTCGTTCTTGTTCACCACCAAAAATTAACGGTTTTAAACCAGAATTTTTTCTAATATAGGCAAAACCAACTCCTTTTGGTCCATGAAATTTATGAGCACTTACTGCCGTAAAATCAATATGTAAGTTACTTAAATCTACATCATAATGTCCTATTGACTGAACCATATCACTATGAAAAAGTGCTTTATGTTTATTACACAGGTTTCCAACATGCTCAATATCTAATATCGTCCCCACTTCATTATTTACATGCATCAAGCTTACTAACGTCTTCTCATTAGAATTACTAAGAAGTGATTCTAAGTGTTTATAATCAATCGATCCATCTGTATTTATATTAACATAACTTACTACTATATCGGTACGAGACTCTATTTCCTGTACTGTATGTAATACTGCATGATGTTCTATTTTGGTTGTAATAATACGCTTAACCCCTAAATCCCTAACAGCACTATTTATTGCTAAGTTATCAGCTTCTGTACCACCAGAAGTAAATATAATTTCTGATGCTTTTACTCCTAAATAACTAGCAATGTTTTTACGTGTTTGTTCTATATGATTCTTAGCAGATCGCCCATAACCATGTATTGATGATGGATTTCCATAATCTTCTTTCAATACAGAAACCATTTTAGCAATAACCTCTGGCCTTACCTCTGTGGTAGCCGCACTATCAAAATAAACTTTTTGCATAAAACAAAGTAATTAAGTTGTTGAAATAGACATTTATTCGTTTTTCGTAAAAAAAACTTTAATTTTTACAATATTCCCAATTTTCCGACTACAAAACTAATCTAAATAAAATTATTTTCGAGTACACACGTTATAATCTTTCAATTCCTTTACTTTTGTCAAAAAAAATACTCATTCTGACATGAAAAAGTTGTTTTCATTTCTCTTTTTATTATTATTCCTCTCCTCTTGTGATGATGGTGACTTAGTGATCACCAGTTTTGAATTTGATGATGTTGACTTACAGCTTTGTAAAGGTGCAACACCAAATGAATTTGTTTTTTTCAAGATTAACAAAACTATAAACGAGGCTATTTCCTATAGCTTTATCAGTGAGACTTTTTCTGATACTATTGCAACACCCACACCCATTACTATCCAATTAAGTGAGGATTCTAACAATTTAATATATAGAAATTTCAATATCCCGGTAACTACAGATTATTTTTGTTCTAATATCCCGTCTAGTGAAATTATAATTATTGAAGAACTTAATGGCATTACAGGAACATCTGAAATTTTGACTAAAATTACAACTGAAGATGATGACGATGGGGTTCCGGCAGAACAAGAAGATCTTAATAATAATGGCGACTATGAGGATGATGATACCGATGGTGACGGAATTCCTAATTATAAAGATCAGGATGACGATAATGATAACATTTTAACTAGTGTTGAGTTACCAAATGACATTCCTGACAATGATGCCCCCCGAGATACAGATGGAGATGGTATACCCGATTATCTCGAAGAAGATGATGATGGTGACGGAATCTTAACTCGTAATGAAGATGCAGATATGAATAAAAATCCAAGAGATGATAGAGATCCTGTTTCCGGAAAATTATTTTACCTGGATGCAGAATCAACTAATAGTGCAGTTATGGTAAACCCTGCACTTGATAACACTATAAAAACTACATTTAGAACCACCTTATCTATAAATGGCCTTGTTTTTGATAGTTACAATCAAAATTTTAAAGACAGACATTTTTCATTTGGTTTTAGAGATGTTACCATCCCTAAGACAACCAAAAAAGAGTAGCTCATACCACATTATTATGAATAATTTTTTTTACTATATAATTTTTATTGCAGTATTGGTTAGTTGTAGTGAAGGAGATGTTATTGAAAATGACATCAGTAATTTCACAGCTCCGTTAGAGAATTGCTCTAATCAAAATGAAGATACTTTTGTTTTTTTCAAAATTGATCCTCAAATTAATCAATCTCTTTCTCTTAGCTTTACAAGCTCTACTTTTGAATTAAATACAGTTCCCGAAAGCCTTACTCATACTGTAGAACTTAATAAAACTACAAATATCTTAATCTACAGACAATTTAACACTCAAGTCGATGGCACTGCATATTTTTGCAGTAGCATTCCTCCCAGTGGTATTACAGTTACTCAAGAGCTAAAAAGTTCTAACGGAAATGCTGAAATAAAATATGCCGTAAAGAGTGATACAGCTACAGAAACTATCTACACCAGAACGATAACTCTTACCGATATCACTCTGGAAGGAGCTGGGATTGCAATACGACAAGAACTACTACAACTAGGCGAAGATGAGATTACTGTTCTAAAATAACTATTTTGGGTTTTGAACAATATACACCGCTGTCGCTCCTAGTCCATATTTCCTATAGTTACCTTCAGAAATTCTGATATTATCATATCTCCCAAAAAGGTATTTGAGTTCTTCTTTTAAAACTCCTTGCCCAACCCCATGAATAAAAACTACATTGGGAATACGTTTACTAATTGCAAAATCAAGTTGTCTTTTTGCTGTATCCAATTGCAACGTTATCATATCATGATTGGTCATTCCTTTGGTTGATTTCACTAATTTGTTAATGTGTAAATCAACTTCCATTGGTGGTATATCCCGCTCTTTTGGTCTAGCAATAGGTCTTTTGGGCTTTTTTTTAAAAATCTCCTTCTCCTGCAAGTTCTTATGCACCTCTTCATAAGAAGGCATAATAAGTTCCCCCGACTTAATTTTTACCACTTCACGAATAAAAAATGTCATATCAAACCCATCCTCTGTTTCAATTGTTACTTCATCAGCAGTAACCGCTACAACTTTGCCTGTAATTGGTTCATCCAGAACAGATACAGTATCCCCTATTTTAATCATATTATTCTTCTTCTTCATGGTATGGATCAGAATCAATTTTGGTTTTCGATTTCACATTAGTATTAATAAGAAATACTCCTAACATTAAAAAAACCACTCCAATACTCTGGATGTAATAGTTTTTAGTTATCGAACCAATTTCACTTATCAATGCAATAGCCCCAATCATTACCAAAAGTATACTCATGATTTTTTTGATCCTACGATAATTCATTTGCCTAATCCTTTTTTTTATTAATCCAATAGATAGTATAATCAATATCATCATTTAATGTCTTAAGAATTGATTTCTTTTCAAATAATGACTTCAAGGTATTTTCTTTATACCCGATCCAATACTTCTCTTACTAATTGCAAAAGTATTAAATAATAGATTTTTGAACCTTCAAATATTTTAAATAACTTAATTATGTATATTGCAGTTAATAATTATAAAGTTTTTTCGCTTTTGGAAACCTATATGTTACCTTGTTTAAACAAAAAAATTTTTGGAGTTGATTGTTTAGGCTGTGGAATGCAAAGATCTATTTCTCTCTTACTCAAGGGAGATTTTGTTGCTGCGTTTTATATGTATCCTGCGATTTATCCTCTTTTACTATTACTACTATTTTTAGGATTCAACTTTTTTATCAAATTTAAATATGACAGACTTATAAAAATGAGTCTAATGGTTACAGCCATACTTACTATTATTATAAGTTATGTAATCAAAATGAAAATTATTTTTAACTAATCAATCTAAATTATGGAAAAACAAACATTACCTAATTCTACCCTAATCCTGGTTTTTGGTATTCTATCAATCTTAGGATGCTGTTGTTATGGTGTACTAGGAATTATCCTGGCTATTGTGGCTATAGTACTAGCTAAAAAAGCTACTGCTTTATACAATGAAAACCCAGAATTATATACTGGATATCAAAATGTTAAAACAGGTAAGATCCTGGCAATTGTAGGTTTAATACTAAGTGTTATCTATTTAATCTATGTTGTTTTCATATTTGCAACAGTAGGATATGATGGTATACTAGATATGCAAAGAGAAATGATGGAACAGTACGGAGGGTAATCTGTAAATAATTTAATTTTTAAAAACTGTTCGGAATACTATTTCGAACAGTTTTTATTTAGAATAAATTTCTTATTCATATAATTTGTGGAGCAGTTTATTAACTATATTGAATCTAATCTATTACAATGCCCTACCAAAAAACTAATGGGTATTGATTGTTTAGGCTGTGGTTTTCAACGAAGTTTTTTATTACTCATCAAGGGTAATTTAGTAGAGTCCTTTCTAATGTATCCTGCGCTTATACCATTACTATTAATGTTTGGATATTTAATTGTTCATCTTTTTCTAAAGTTTAAAAAAGGTGCTAAAACTCTTCAATATTTTTATATTTTAAATAGTATACTTATCATTACAAATTATATTATAAAATTCTAATACATTATATGGAAAACAAACAACAATTGCCAAATGCTACATTGGTATTAATATTCGGGATTGTATCAATAGTAACCTGTTTTTGCTACGGATTTCTGGGGTTAGTATTTGGTATCATTGCCTTAGTATTAGCTAAAAAAGCTAAAGAATTATATTTGGCAAATCCAGAATTATATACAGGATATGAAAACCTAAAAGCTGGTAGAATTTGTGCAATAATTGGTACTATATTAAGTTCTTTATATTTATTATTCTTTATTGGCTATATTATTTTTATGGGTGCTGCTTTAGTGCCATGGTCAGAAATATTTAATCAATAAAGTGTTTTTATAAAATAAAAAAAGGAGGCACAATGGCCTCCTTTTTTATTGTATATGAATTTTGAATAGTATTTCTCTATTTTTCAAATTCCTTTAACGTTTTGATAATAATACTCACACAATCCAGTAGTTGCTCTTTATTCATTACTAATGGCGGTGCAAAACGAATAATATTACCATGGGTTGGTTTAGCCAAAAGACCATTTTCTTTAAGCGCCACACAGATATTCCAGGCAGTATCACTATCCTCAGAATCATTGATTACAATCGCATTTAACAATCCTTTACCACGAACTAAATTCGCTATTTTAGATCCTTCAATGTACTTATCAAGTTCTGATCTAAATAATTGACCTAATTCTTCTGCATTTTCAGCTAATTTTTCATCTCTTACCACTTCTAAAGCTGCTACAGCTACTGCTGCTGCAACAGGGTTACCTCCAAAAGTACTACCGTGATTTCCTGGTCTTATAACACTCATGATTGTATCATTAGCCAAAACTCCCGATACAGGATATGCTCCTCCACTTAATGCTTTTCCAAGAATTAAGATATCTGGTTTAACATTTTCATGATCAACGGCTAGTAATTTTCCTGTACGTGCGATTCCTGTTTGAACTTCATCTGCAAGAAATAGTACATTATGTTTTTCACAAAGCGCTTTGGCTTTGGCCAAAAATCCTTCAGAAGGAACATAAACTCCCGCTTCTCCTTGTATAGGCTCTACCAAAAATCCTGCAACATTAGCATTACTTTCTAAAGCCTGTTCTAAAGCAGATAGATTATCATATTCAATTTTTATAAATCCTGCAGTATAGGGTCCAAAGTTTTTTCTAGCTACTTCATCATTCGAAAATGATATGATTGTTGTTGTTCTTCCATGAAAGTTATTTTCACATACAATAATCTGTGCCTCATTTTCTGGAATCCCTTTCTTCTCATATGCCCATTTCCTACATAGCTTCAATGCTGTTTCTACTGCTTCTGCTCCAGTATTCATTGGTAATAACTTATCAAAACCAAAATACTCAGTCGCAAACTTCTCGTATTCACCTAATTTATCATTATAAAAGGCTCGTGAGGTTAGTGTTAATGTTTGTGCCTGATTAACCATCGCTCCTACTATTTTAGGATGACAATGCCCTTGATTCACTGCAGAATATGCACTTAAAAAATCATAATACTTTTTACCTTCTACATCCCAAACGTATACACCTTCGCCTTTGTTTAAAACAACCGGCAATGGGTGATAATTATGAGCTCCGTACTTGTCTTCTAATTCAATTAAATGCTGTGATGACTTTTTCTCTAAGATTGCCATTATTCACGTATTAAAAATAAAACTTTACAATTCCTACTTCGACATAAAGCCCGGGAGAGAAATCATCCTATTGAAGTTGGTTGCAAATTACTAAATATAAGCTTCTTTCTAAAATCTTATTGTGATATTTTTCCAGCTATAGAAGATACCTGTAGTTCCAGCCTCTTAATTTCTCTTAATAGTGCATTTTTATCCATTTGCATCCAGGCAAATAGTTTGGTCATTCCTATAACCATAAAACAGATCGCTCCTCCTGCAAACCACTTTATCAGTTCGTTAGTATTATCTGTATTTAAAAATTGAATAATGCAATAGATCAAAAAACCAAAAGCTACTACAGTTGCAATATTCATCAATACAATAATCCATCTGTGTTTGGTATTAAAAAGCCCTCCTAACATTTCGAAAAGATTTTGCTCATCTAAATCATCATAAAATTTTGCTTCTTCCTGGCTCAATGTTTCTTTAATTAATTGATCTATATCTTTCATTTTATTCTCCATTATTTCTACTTTTTAAAATTAATTTCAGTTTTTCTCTAGCTGTAAACAAACGTGACTTAACGGTACCGGTCGAAACGTTTATAATATCACTTATTTGTTTAATGCTATACTCTTCTATATAAAAAAGGTTTAGTACTAACTGTTGATTATAAGGTAGTTTTTTAATTGAGTTTTTTAATAATACCATCGTATTTTGATTATTTTGAGTATCATCTTCAATACGATGATTTGTATTACAATCCTTATACACTTGTAAATGTTCTACTTCCTTTTTATGTTTTCGTAACCAATTAATAGCATTTCTGGTTACAATAGTCAATGCCCAACTCCCAAAACTATTAGAATCTTTTAGGCTATTGATTTTTAAAAAAATAGTACTCCAGCTATCCTGAGCAATATCTTTTGAAATTTCTATATCTCGAGTGTACCAATATGCCTGTTTACATAGTTTTGCATGCCATCTTTTCACAAGAAGAGTTACTGCTTTCTTGCTTCCCGACTGGCATTGTAAAACCAACAAAGAATCAATTGTTTTATTGGTGTTTGTCATATGGGTCTTTATAGTATAGACGTAGAAATAATAAATAGGTTCATTTTTTTATTTCTTTTTTCTAAGATATATTGAAAATTTAATAAGTATATGCTTTCTATTCTTATTTTTGCGCTATGGCAAGGAAAAACAGAAGACAAATCTTTGAGAATATCGAAGTTATTGATGCGGGAGCAAAGGGAAAAAGTATTGCTAAAGCCCCTGATGGAAAGGTAATTTTTATTAACAATGCAGTTCCTGGAGATGTAGCAGATATCCAAACTACCAAAAAACGTAAAGCCTTTTATGAAGGTTCTGCTACTACTTTTCATAAGCTATCAGACAAACGTACCGAACCCACTTGTGAACATTTTGGAACTTGTGGAGGCTGTAAATGGCAATTTATGGGTTATGAACACCAACTGGCTTATAAACAACAAGAAGTTGTAAATAACCTAACCCGATTGGGTAAAATTGAACTACCCGAAGTAAATTCGATACTTGGCTCCGAGGATCAATTCTTTTATAGAAATAAAATGGAATTTTCGTTTAGTGATAGCAGATGGCTAACTCTTGATGAAATTAGAAGTGATTCTGAAATTCAAAATAGAAATGCATTGGGGTTTCATATTCCAGGAATGTGGGATAAAATTTTAGATATCAATAAATGTCATCTACAGGAAGATCCAAGTAATGATATCAGAAATAAGGTAAAAGCTTTTGCCACAGAAAACAACCTCTCCTTTTACAATGCAAGAAATCAACATGGTTTTTTGCGTACATTAATGATTAGAATTGCATCTACCGGAGAAATTATGGTTTTGCTTCAATTTTTTCATGAAGATATAGAAAAAAGAACACTACTATTAGATTATATGGTTTCAGAATTCCCAGAAATCACTTCGCTTCAGTATACAATAAATCCAAAAGGTAATGATACTATCTATGATCAAGAGGTTATTTGTTACAAAGGAAAAGATTACATCGAAGAAGAAATGGAAGGGTTACGGTTTAGAATTAATGCCAAGTCTTTTTATCAAACAAATTCTAAACAAGCTTACGAATTATATAAAGTAACCCGGGATTTTGCCAATCTTACCGGAGAAGAATTAGTATATGATCTATATACAGGAACCGGTACTATAGCACAGTTTGTTGCAAAAAAAGCAAAAAAAGTAATTGGTGTAGAAGCTGTTCCTGAAGCTATAGAAGATGCAAAAGAAAATGCAAAGCGTAATAGTATCGACAATGTAGAGTTTTACGTTGGGGATATGAAAAAAGTATTCACCAAAGATTTTATTTCTCAACATGGGCAACCCGAAGTGGTAATTACAGATCCACCAAGAGATGGAATGCATAAAGATGTTGTAGGACAATTATTAAACATTTCTCCTCAAAAAATAGTGTATGTAAGCTGTAATAGTGCAACACAAGCACGTGATCTTTCATTATTAAATGAAATGTATAAGGTAAGTAAAGTTCAACCAGTCGATATGTTCCCGCAAACATATCATGTTGAAAATGTAGTATTACTCGAAAAGAGATAAATACAACTAGTTTTTTTATATTAAAAAAACAGTTTTAATTCTTATTACATTTTCACTGATTAAAAAATAGAAATCAGACTCTAATTATTTGATGAATTATAATTTCATCATGTATTTCATCGATTTTTTTAATCATTACATATTAGAACACCCAATTATCATGAAATCCATTGATAATAGTCGCTTTACCAACAAATAATTCATTTTTTTAACAAAAATTACACTACTAACTGATTATCAGTAAGTTGAACCTATCTATTTAAATTTAATCATTACGGTTTTACCATAAAAAGTTAACTCAAAAACCACATATGATATCATGAGTTATTTCCTACATTTGTACTCGAAGATTGCTACTACAATAAATTTATAATCAAACCTAAGTTTACCAAAACTAATAGTTATGAGAAATGTAGTAAAAATACCCCTGATCTTCATTCTTCTTATTTTAATTTATTTCTTATTTACTACCGGTTCCAGTTATACTGGTCAACATCAAATTAACGAAACCAAAAATCAAGTTGCACAAGAAGCCATAAAACAATATAACATTGTTAAACGAAATGGTCCTGGTATAGAAGCATCATTACATGCAGGATTCGTTGCAGAAGCCTTTCTTCAAATCGGAGATAAAGAAAATTATACTAAATGGACAAAAATAAAAGAACAAGAAGAACGTGATGCAAAAAATGCTAACGTTAACTTACCATAATTTTTTTCACACACGAACTACTCACTACCACCAAGGCTTACAATGATGATATTGAACTTAAAAAAAGGAGAGTTTATAATAAAACTCTTCGTAATACCAATTATATGTATTACAATAATAACTGGAGCTGTTTTATACAATCTATACCATAACGATAATGCTCAAATCACCAGTTCTAAAAACAATAAAAACCCATTTTATTTTCACAAATCCGAGGCATTAACTGCATCATACTCCATCATCAATAAAAGGTTACGATCATCAACTATTATTTCTTTTGGAGAAAGTGACAAAGATGTTAGGATCGTTAATGATTCTACATTCACAGTAATCAATTATGTTGATTGGATAAACCAGGAAGGTGAAAACAAAAGAAATTATTACTGTTGTACTGTAATTTTTAATCACAACTGTAAAGCAAAAGCCCGAAATCTGGTTTTTATGGATTAATCACACCCTTTAGATTATGGCAACTTGATGTAGCAATCTTCTACATTTTCTATTGTGGTGGCCGGGAGCTGTTAAAAGTTCCCGGTTTTTAAAACAAAATTATAATCACCAAAAACTTCACAAGAATCAAAATATGATATAAACAGCAACACACCTACTTTATTCGAGTCTTTTATTTTTAAGAAATAACCAGTACGAATTGGTTTATCTTTTTTATTTTTGGTCACGCAAATAGCAATTCGAAACTTATTTTGTTTCAATATTTTTGCATTCATCTAACCATATTTTATTCTCGTAGTATCGAGGGTAATTACAAAAAACCATATTCAGTAATGCTATGGTTGAGATAGAAAAAAATACTATATGAGAGTATACAAATATTTATTTTTTATATTAATAGGAGGCTTGGTTTTATATTCAAATTTAAGCTGTGAACGAGATGACATATGTGCAGAAGGTACTCCTACTACACCTTTTTTAGTTATAAAGTTTATTGACTTTGATGCGGGTACCCAGGTAAAATCTCCATCAGAATTACAGGTAAAAGCAGTTGGTATAGAAACTCCTTTTACTTTGGGTACAGTTACAGATTCTATCCTAATTCCTCTAAGAAATGATGTATCGATTACTGAATATGAATTTACTATAAATTCTGACACGACTAATAATAGTGATACCGATCCCCTTCCTAATAAAGATACTGTAAGTTTTCAATACACAACAGAAGAAGAATATGTAAGTAGTGCTTGTGGGTTTAAGATTAATTACAAAGGTCTTACTGTATCTCCTGCAGAAGCGGGAGATGATGGGAGCTGGATCAAAAATATAACAATACAAAGAGAGAACGTAACCGATGAAACAACTGCACACGTATTTATTTTTCATTAGCATACTGATTACCAGTTTTTTCTATGGGCAAGAAGAACCAAAAGTTAGTGCAAAAGACACTCTTCCTCCTGCAGAAAAATATGGTTTTAGAGCAGGAGTTGACCTCGGTCGATTAATCAGAACAGCAGTAGATGATAACTATTCTGGATTTGAAATTGTTGGAGATTACAGGTTTTATAAAAAATTCTATCTCGCTGCAGAAATAGGTAATGAATCCTTGATAAGAGATGAAGAGAATATTAACACAAAAGGATCTGGAAGCTATGCAAGAGTCGGTATAGATTATAACATATACGATAATTGGTACGGAATGCAGAATAGCATCTACGTAGGGCTACGGTATGGGTTTTCTACTTTTGAACAAACGTTAAACGATTATTCTATTTTTACAAGCACAAATTATTTTGGACCAAACCAAATAACCGAAAGTATCAAATCTGATGGCTTAAATGCCAGCTGGATAGAATTAGTTCTTGGTATCAAAGTAGAACTTATAAATAATCTATATCTGGGAGCCAATGTATCTCTTAGAACTCTAGTAAGTGAAAAAAAACCTGATAGATTCGATAATCTATATATTCCTGGATTTGGTCGTACTAATGATTATAGTAGTATCGGTGTAGGATACGGATATTCTATAAGTTATCTGATTCCCTTTTTTAAGAAAAAAAAGTAGTCTAAGTCACCTCTTTCCTCCTACCTCTTGCTTATTTGTCCAGATATATTCTGTAATACTCTCATCAAAATAAGCCAGTACAATCATTTTACCTGGTATTCCATCAATTATTATAGGGTATTGCTTATCTTGTTTGGATATTTTATCATCTCATACTCGTTCACATGAAATCATTTAACACGCTTTGTTTTCTTTTTTTAGTACCTGTAAGTATGGTCTTCTCTCAGGATCGAATTACTGGTAAAAGTTTTGCTACACGATCTGAAATAATTACTACCCACGCAATGGCTGCCACTAGTCACCCTTTGGCTACGCAAACTGCTCTAGATATTTTAAAGCAAGGAGGTAATGCAATTGATGCTGCAATCGCTGCTAATGCAATGCTTGGGTTAATGGAACCCACAGGAAACGGGATAGGCGGTGACTTGTTTGCTATTGTATGGGATGCTAAAACCCAAAAATTATATGGATTAAATGCTAGTGGACGATCTCCCGAAAAATTAACTTTAGAATATTTTAAGAAAAACAACCATATAAAAATACCTTCTCATGGTGCTCTTCCTGTTTCTGTTCCTGGCTGTGTAGATGGATGGTATGAGCTACATGGTAAGTTTGGTAAATTAAGTATGAAAAATATTTTGCAACCTACTATTAATTATGCTCGTGAAGGTTTTCCTGTGACCGAACTGGTTTCATATTATATGCAATTAAGTGCTAAATTTTTATCAAAATACCCTGGTTTTAAAACTACGTATATGCCAAAGGGTTCTGCTCCGAAAAAAGGAGAAATTTTTAAAAACCCTTTTTTAGCGAATACACTTGAAAAAATTGCAAATGAAGGTAGAGATGCTTTCTATAAAGGAGATATTGCTAAAACTATTGCAAAGTATATGAAAGAAAACGGTGGATTTCTGAGCTATGATGATCTAAAAAATCATACCTCAGAATGGGTAGAGCCTGTATCTACAAACTATCGAGGATACGATGTATGGGAATTACCTCCAAACGGCCAAGGAATAGCTGCCTTACAAATGCTAAATATTCTTGAAAAATATGATCTCAAATCTATGGGGTTTGGTACAACAGAATATCTGCACATTTTAACTGAAGCTAAAAAGCTAGCCTATGAGGATCGGGCAAAATTTTATGCAGATCCAGATTTTAATACTATTCCTGTAGACCAGCTTGTCTCTAAGAATTATGCTGATCAAAGAAGAAAACTTATTGATAAAAACCAAGCTGCAAAAACATATGACGCCGGGAATCTTAATGATGGAGATACCATATATCTTACCGTTGCAGATGAAGAAGGAAATATGGTGTCCTTGATACAAAGTAATTATAGAGGTATGGGATCTGGAATGACACCAACCAAACTCGGTTTTATTTTACAAGACAGAGGTGAGTTGTTTTCATTGAAAGAAGGTCATTTTAATACATATGAACCTAAAAAAAGACCTTTTCATACCATTATTCCCGCATTTGTTACCAAAGATGGAAAACCTTTTATGAGTTTTGGGCTTATGGGTGGAGGTATGCAACCTCAAGGACATGTACAGATTATCGTAAACATGATTGATTTTGGAATGAACCTACAGGAAGCTGGTGATGCCCCCAGAATAAATCATATGGGATCATCGCAACCCACAGGAGAAGAAATGACCAACGGAGGAACACTACATATTGAATCCGGAATTTCATATGAAACAATTAGAGGTCTGCTTTCAAAAGGTCATAACATATCCTATGCTTTAGGCCCATATGGAGGCTACCAAGCTATTATGATAAAAGATGGTGTTTATTACGGAGCTTCTGAATCCCGTAAAGATGGCCAGGCAGCAGGATATTAATCTATATCAAACCCTATAAATCAATTATTCCTCTACAAATGGTGCACCCGCCTCCTGTAATGCTTTTGAAAATGAATTTATCTCATTCTTTAAAGCAGTGAACTTAGAAGTAATACTTTTTAATTGGTCATCGATTATCTTCATCGTCTCCAAATGTGTACTGGTTGGCCCATAAGTAGATCGCTCTACACCTTTATAAATAGAAAACATCCTATATTCGATGGTAGGTCTTGTCTTCTCACCTACTTGTTGTTTAGAAGTATTTCCGAAGAATTCCTTATTTAGATTTGCTATTCGTTGTTCTAAAATATTTAAGCGATTATCCAGATCACCAGGAGCACTATTTGTTCTTAATAAGGCAGTTCTCATAGCTTTAATACGTTTTCCTGCCTTATTTACTTTCATACTTAGAGTAGAAACTCTACCAATTGTATTTTCATAACTTCTCCAGAATGTTGTCACTTTTTCAAGTGCTGCCCCCTTTAATGTACCATTGTACATGCGCTTAACCATAAAAGAAACAGGATCTGAAAGCTGAGTTACTTTTCCATTTACAACTTTGGATAATGTAGCTGTATACTTTCCCGGAGCAGCCATAAACCCACGGGGAGATCCATATAAATTTTCTTGTTTTTCTAAAAAAATTGCGTTTGTAGCTGGATATCGTAAATCCCATGCTACTCTATGAAAACCAGATGTAACAGGTCCTTCGATCCTACGAATGGTTTTTCCCGAGCTATTTGTTATTGCCAATAGTATACGAGGTTTACTTTCTGTTCGCTCTGTTTCTACATTATCCCAGCCAGGAAAAGCTATATTTTTTCCTTTATTCTTTTTCTCTATCTCTTGTCGGTTTTCTTTACTAGTTTTTAACCCATCCTTTAAGTAGTATGTTAATACGGCTCCAAAGTCTGGATTAGGAGCCACATAGTGCGAAGCTCCCTGGCTTCCTTTTTTATCATCAAAACTTAAACTAGGTCTTGGGATGTACCACCATGCATCTCTAGTTGGGAATAGTGTGGCTTCTTTTTTCAATTTATCTTCAGAAATACTTCTTAAAAGAGAAAAATCGTCAAATACAAAAAAACCTCTCCCAAAAGAAGCACCTACTAGATCATTCTCTTTACGCTGAATTACCAAATCACGAAACGAAATTGTAGGTACGCCTCCTTTCAGCTTTACCCAACGATTACCTCCATTTATAGTAAAATAAATCCCATATTCTGTAGCTGCAAACAAAAGATTAGGTTGTACATGATCCTGAACAATTCTCCACACCAACGTCCTTTTCGGAAGATTTCCTTTTATAGATTTCCATGTCCTTCCATTATCAGCACTCTTTACCAAATAAGGATTAAAATCTCCATATTTATGATTATCAAGAGCTACATATACCGTGTTTGCATCAAAAAGATCTGCCTTAATATCATTAACAAAAGCTGTTGCGGGAACTCCAGGCAGTGTACCTACATCAATTTTTCGCCAACTATTCCCTCCATCTTCTGTCGCTTGAATAATCCCATCATCGGTCCCTGCATAAAGTACATCTTCTTGTTTTGGAGATTCTGCTATCGAAGTGATTGTATTATAATTAGACATCGCCAAGAAATCCCAGGGCGCATCCCATGATTGTTTTTTACCCATAATAGACAATTCTATTCTTTCCTGATTTTTGGTTAAATCTCCTGATATAGCTTTCCATTTATCTCCTCTATTATCAGATCTCCATACACGATGAGAAGCAAAATAGATACGAGCAGGGTCATGAGCACTCACCAAAATCGGTGCATCCCAATTAAAACGCTCAAAATTCTCTTCTGCTGTGGGCTGGGGTTGGATATCAATCACTTCTCCTGTACTTAGATCTACACGAGTTAGATTTCCTTCTTGTCGCTCTGCATACATAATATTAGGGTTACCAGGTTCTGTAGCAGGTTGATGACCATCCCAATTTAATACAATCTTCCAGTCAGAATTTTGAATGCCATGTAAATTATCTGTTCGTGATGGTCCCCCTTGTGTACTATTATCTTGGGTTCCTCCATAAATATTGTAAAAAGGCTCAGAATCATCTACAGCCACTTTATAATATTGTGTTACCGGAAGGTTTTCTATAAACCTCCAATTTTTAGTAAGATCAAAAGTTTCATACAGCCCTCCATCTGTTCCTACCAAAAGGTAATCAGGGTCTTCTTTCTTAAAAGCTATAGCATGATTATCGCCATGCTTATGCTCTTCATTCATTCTTGTAAACGTTTTTCCTCCATCTACAGAGATTTGCATTGTATTATCTACCAGATATAGTCTTTCAAAATGATGAGGCGATGCATATAACTCTTGATAATAATGTGGTCCTGTAGCCCCTGCAACAGCATTAGATTGTTTTTCCCAGGTAGTACCACGATCTGCAGAACGATATACTCCTCCGGTTCTTCGATCTAGTTCAATAGCTGCATATAAAATATCGGGGTGTTGTGGTGAAATAGCTAATCCTATCTTACCCATCCAGGACTTAGGAAGTCCATTTTTGAGTCTTTCCCATGTTTCACCTCCATCTGTACTACGATACAACCCTGATCCCGGGCCTCCTCCCATATAAGCAGCAACTGTACGATGTCTCTGCCATGTAGCTGCATAAAGTTGATCTGGATTTCTGGGGTCTATAACCAAATCGGTAACACCAACCCAGGTATCATCTCCTAGTGTTTTTTTCCATGTTTTTCCGCCATCAATAGATTTATATAACCCTCGATCTCCTCCTTTTTTCCATAGAGGACCTTGAACGGCGGCCCAAATTACATTAGAGTTTTCTGGATGTATAATAATTTTAGAAATATGTTCTGATGCTTTTAACCCCATATTAGTCCATGAAGCTCCCCCATCATCACTGCGATAAATACCATCACCATATCCCATATGTCGTCCTCCTACATTCTCGCCAGTACCTATCCAGATCGTATTATGATTTACAGGATCTATAGTCACACAACCAATAGAATATGATATTTGATCATCAAATATTGGTTTCCAGGTAGTTCCTGAGTTTACAGTTTTCCATACTCCTCCCGAACCAACAGCGACATACCAAATACTTTCGTTTTTGGGGTGAATCGCAACATCTGCAATCCTACCAGACATAAAAGCCGGGCCTATGTTTCTTAATTTTAATCCAGAGAATACTGAATCTGATAATGCAGTAGATATTTCTTGTTTCGCTTTAGCACGTTGCCCATAGATTGAAACAGTAAATGCAAGCAAAAATAGTATGAAAAAGAATTGTGTGAATTTTGTTTTCATGAGAATATAATTGATGGTTAGCTTCAAAAAGAAGTAGAAAATTATTGTTATTTCAATAATAATCTCTTAACAAAAACATAAAAGTGCATAAATATTATTTTTACACTTTTATATTTTCCTCTTTTCAGCTTTAGATTACTAGCTTTTAAAGCCTAAAGAGGAAATAAATGATCTTATGTAGTAATGATTCTACTATATTCGATGTCATTGTTTAATCTTACAACTTTTATAATCTTTTGTAAATTTCCAATTATAATAATGAGCTATTATCAAAAAGCCAGTTCCTAAGAAATGTAATGTCTTTTCTACTAAATGATTTTCTATTAAAAACCCAATACTAAAAAGAGCTAATGTTATTATAAACAGAAAAGATGGTAATGATTTACCGTGGTATTTTTTGTACCCATTATACATTGCAAACATTGCAATCATCATGCTGATTCCTATTAAAAAAAACTCATAGAATTCGTCAGTTAAAAAAACAAGCCCCATCAAAGGGAAAAGAGTTATACATATAGGTAAAAGTATACAATGAAGCATACACAAAAATGATGTAGAAAACCCTATGAAATCCCAATTTACACGTATTGTTTTATGTATCATAATAATATAAAATTGATCAATTGTTATAGATCTTATCCCTGTTTTTTTTAGAATAACAGTCGCTTAATTCTTCACTATTGTTATCTCTAACATGAAATATTTTTTATCATAACTAAAGAGGTTGGTACAATAGCAATCAGATTTTTTTTTGTAATTTTCAATATTGAATCACGTTAAAGCAACAGTGTTGCAATAATACAAAAAATATAGTTTTCAATTATGCTTTAAGGATGAAAAAAACAAGAAATACGCAAAAACAAGATTTCGTTATTGATATACTTACAAATGCAAGGCATACTATGTCTGTAGAGGCTATTTTAAAAGAAATGCCTATAAAGGTTAATAAAACCACCGTATATAGAATCTTAGAACGGTTTGCCGAAAAAGGGAAAGTACATTTTGTAACTGGCGAGGACGGCAAAGCTTATTATGCGCTTTGTAATGATTGTAATATCAAACACGAAATGCATAATCATATTCATTTTCAATGCAAATCTTGTAAAAAAGTAACTTGTTTACCTTATGAAATAGAGGTTCCCGAACTTAAGAACTTTGAAATACAAGAGACTCAATTCCTTATGATAGGAATTTGTGATATGTGTATAAGCTAGAGGTCAATTCTTATATTTTGCCTTTTTACTTCCCGCATACATTTCATACTTAACTAATCGAGCTTCTAACTTTCCGTTAAATACTTTTATTTTTCTGGATGGTCGAAGTCCGACATGTTTTAAGGCTTCAAGATTTGCAGTAATAAACCAGGCATTGGTACCAGGATAATTTTGTTTCAATGTATCCCCGATTTGCGAATAAAATTCTTCTATATTCACTTCTAATCGTTCATCATAAGGAGGATTAAATGCAATATGAAGTAGTCCTTCTACCTCTTTAGTAGATTCAAAGAAATCTCCTTCTTTTATTTTTATAAAATCAGTAAGATTCGCGTTTTCTACATTTACATTTGCTTTTCTTACGGCCGAATATTCTTTATCTATCCCGATTATAGAATGATGAAAATCTCTCGTTTTATTCAGGCAGGCTTCCTCTATTTTTTCAAATAGATCTAAATCCCAATCTAACCATTTTTCGAAAGCAAACTCTTTACGGTTTATATTTGCCGGAATATTACAAGCAATCATAGCTGCTTCGATAGCCATGGTACCACTACCACACATAGGGTCTAAAAAATCACTTTGCCCATCCCAACCAGAAAGTAACAACAGGCCAGCTGCCAAAACTTCATTAATTGGAGCAATATTAGTTGCTGTACGGTATCCTCTATGATGTAATGATCCTCCAGAACTATCTAATGACACTGTACATAGATCACGTTGAATATGAATATCAATCGAAAGATCAGGGTATTCTGTATCTACATTTGGTCTCTCGCCTGTTTCTTTTCTAAACTGATCTACAATCGCATCTTTTGTCTTTAATGCAATAAACTGAGAATGGCTAAAAATAGTAGAATTAACTGTGGCCGAAATAGCAAAAGTATCTTCTAAACTTAAATACTCTTGCCACCGTATACTCTGAATGAAATTATATATATCATTTTCGTTTCTTACTTTTTTGGAAGTAATTGGTTTTAAAATTTTCACTGCAGTTCTCAAACATAAATTTGCTTTATACATAAAGCCTGTGTCCCCATAAAAACTAACCATGCGATTCCCAATTTCTACTTTTTGAGCACCTATTTTTCTAAGTTCACTTGCAAGAACTTCTTCAAAACCATAAAGGGTTTTGGCTACCATTTTAAACGAATTACCCACTATTCTCTTTTTCGACACGAAGGTATTTAAATTTTTAAGTGTAAAGGTTTAAAACTTTAAACGACTTCTATAATTAAACCGTAAAAATACACTAATTTTGCGCCCTATGCTAAAAGATTCAACAATGTGGTATGCATCATGGTTTGACACACCATACTATCATATCTTATACAAAGACAGAGATCATACTGAGGCTAAAGACTTTATGGATAACATCACTAAGTATTTAAGCTTAGAAGCTGGTGAAAAAATTTTGGACTTAGCTTGTGGTAAAGGCCGACATAGTATCTATTTAAATACATTAGGTTATGATGTAACTGGTGTAGATCTTTCTAAAAATAGTATCGAATATGCTTCACAATTTGAGAACGAAACGTTAAAATTTAGGGTACACGATATGTGTCAGCCATATTCTGAAAAATTCTCTGCTGTTTTTAACCTTTTTACTAGTTTTGGTTATTTTGACAAGGAAGAGGATAATCTAAATACAATTAAGGCTATTAAGTCAAATCTAAATGAAAAAGGATTTGGTGTTATTGATTTTATGAATGTCGATTATATCATTAACAATCTGGTAGCCCAAGAAACAAAAGAAGTTAATAACATCTTATTCAATATTAAGAGATACTATCAAGATGGATATATCTTTAAAGAAATTGGATTTAGAGATAATAATGAAGATTTTTTATTTACAGAACGTGTTAAAAGCATTACACTAAGTGATTTTAAAAATTACTTTACAAATGCTAATGTAAATTTATTGGATATTTTTGGTAATTATCAACTTCAGAAATTTGACAAAACTACTTCGCCAAGACTCATATTAATTTTTAAATAGTGTATAACTATATATTATCTATAACAGCTGTATTTATAGGAGCTTTATTAGTTTTTATTTTTAAAACTTCTAACCAAAAGAGCTTAAAACTACTTTTAGCTTTCAGTGGTGCTTTTCTTCTTGCAATCACCATTTTTGACTTATTACCAGAGGTATTTGAAGATAATCTCTTTGCAAAACGTACTGGTGTTTGGATTATGATCGGTATTCTTCTTCAAAAAGTACTAGAATACTTCTCTAAAGGAGCAGAACATGGACATATACATCTTCATAAAGAGACTCGCCAGATTCCAAAATTATTATTTATTAGTTTAGGTCTACATGCTATACTCGAAGGGTTTCCGATACACCATACAGACGGAATTTTATTAGGTATAATTATACATAAAATTCCTATTGCTATGATTTTGA
This sequence comes from Aquimarina spinulae, assembly GCF_943373825.1. Lineage (NCBI taxonomy): Bacteria > Pseudomonadati > Bacteroidota > Flavobacteriia > Flavobacteriales > Flavobacteriaceae > Aquimarina > Aquimarina spinulae. The sequence goes on from NZ_CALSBP010000003.1 coordinate 833,606, forward strand.
CCACATTTTTATTAAATACCAAAATCAAAAAAAGTGTCATTATCATATCTTTGACTTTATTTGCACTAATGACTCCTCTGGGGACTTTTATTTCTGAAAACTTTACTATGATTCAGGATTATTATAAAGAAATTACTGCGTTGGTTATTGGTATATTTCTACACGTATCTACTACAATTCTGTTTGAAAGTAATGAAGGCCACAAATTTAATATTACAAAACTTATGGTTATTCTTATAGCTACAGTTACGGCATATATTATATAATGTTTAGTAAATCAGAATCAAAACAAATACGTCAGGAATTCTGGACCAGTTTTGGTAAAGAATACCCTCGTAAGTGGCTATTGTATAATACCAAAATTAAAGATGTAACCCTTAAATTTACATTTACTACAAAAAAGGCCCAAGTATCTATTGATATCGAACCCTATGATAAGATAATAAAGGCATATTATTATGATAAATTCATTAGTTTAAAAAAGATTCTTACCAGTGAATTTATAGAAGATATTATTTATGATGAGTTCTACGAACTTGATAGCGGTAAAGTTATATCTCGTATATATGTAGAGATCGATAATGTAAGTATCCATAATAGGAACACTTGGTCCCAAACCATGGCTTTTTTATCAAAAAACATGGATAAACTTGAAGAGTTTTTCTTAGAGTATAAAGAATACATTAGTGATTAAGTTTAGTTACTAAAAGTGTTCGATACTCATTTATCGGTTACATATTCCATTCTACAAGTTATTATTCTCCTCTACTAGGGGATTAGAATTGGTTACTTAAAGGCAATCTCATTTCATTTAAAAAATTGATATAAATACTATTCAACTACATAGATAGTTATTTTAAATATATAATTAGACAATTATATCAAAAAGTAAGTTTAAGACTACATTAAATAACGTATTACAAACAAAAACCTCATTTTAATCATGATTTTATGCATTTAAACTGATTATTTGATATTTTTTTAATATATTTAGATACCCCAAAATCTATACTGAACATGAAGATTGTCAAAATTAAGAAGCATTACATATGTTTACTATGTATAAGTTTGCTTTATTCTGTTGTATATACTCAACAATATGAAGAAATGTCTTTCTCGGAATTAGAAAATGCAATTATCCATACCGAAGACCATTTAAATTCAACAATAAGAAGAGCCAATGGTATAATGATTATTGAAACAATAATTGATATTTCCGAAAAATTTAATCCTAAACAAGAATATTATTTAAAAGGATACTCCTACAATTTGCTTGGAAAAATTCACTTTTCGACTAAAGATTATAAAGAAGCTCTTAGAAATTATAAAATTGCAGAATTATTTATAAAAGAACTTGAAGGTTTTCCGGAGCTAGCAATAGATATAAATAACAAC
>NZ_CALSBP010000003.1:840000-845624 GCF_943373825.1 Aquimarina spinulae
CCCCATACGCCCTTAATTAGCTTATGCGTCTTGCTTTAACTTGCTCTTTTAGTTTTTGCCGATACTAATAAAGTAACTAAATTAGTATCAACCTCTTTTATGTTCATTAATTGTAAACAATTAATGCTCGTATTTTTAAATCAATATGTCAATGAACGTTTTTCTTAATAACAATATAAAATCAATGAATATAAAGACTATTTCATTTCATGAATCCTGTGCTTTATAATCTATCAATACTTATACCTAAAGAATCGTGGAGAATATCGGAGTCGAACCGATGACCTCCTGCGTGCAAGGCAGGCGCTCTAGCCAGCTGAGCTAATCCCCCGTATTAGTTGTTAGTTATCAGTTAATAGTTGTTAGAACTTTAACATAACTCCTACTTTCTTAACGTGAACGCTAACTCCTAGAATTTCCTTTCAATATAATATGAACTTAGTTTTTAATCCGTAATTCTAAATCATGAATCACTAATTAAAATCGTAGTCTCAGCCAGACTCCCTTCGATAAACTCAGGATAAACTTCTTGTCTGTCTTTCGACTTGTAGTCTCAGGCAGACTCGAACTGCCGACCTCTACATTATCAGTGTAGCGCTCTAACCAGCTGAGCTATGAGACTTCTTCATAGTTGTGTGTTGGTGGTTAATTGTTGATCGTTGAAACAATCAACTAACAACCAAAAACTAACAACTAAATAATTAATTAACAGCATAAAGACTAAAAACAACTAAGATACATTCCATCGTATCATTTCTTGGTTTCCTTATAAAAGGAAATCTCTAGAAAGGAGGTGTTCCAGCCGCACCTTCCGGTACGGCTACCTTGTTACGACTTAGCCCCAGTTACCAGTTTTACCCTAGGCCGCTCCTAAACGGTGACGGACTTCAGGTACTCCCAGCTTCCATGGCTTGACGGGCGGTGTGTACAAGGCCCGGGAACGTATTCACCGGATCATGGCTGATATCCGATTACTAGCGATTCCAGCTTCACGGAGTCGAGTTGCAGACTCCGATCCGAACTGTGACCGGCTTTATAGATTCGCTCCTATTCACATAGTGGCTGCTCTCTGTACCGGCCATTGTAGCACGTGTGTGGCCCAGGACGTAAGGGCCGTGATGATTTGACGTCATCCCCACCTTCCTCGCGGTTTGCACCGGCAGTCTTGCTAGAGTTCCCGACATGACTCGCTGGCAACTAACAACAGGGGTTGCGCTCGTTATAGGACTTAACCTGACACCTCACGGCACGAGCTGACGACAACCATGCAGCACCTTGTAAATTGTCCGAAGAAAAGTCTATCTCTAAACCTGTCAATCTACATTTAAGCCCTGGTAAGGTTCCTCGCGTATCATCGAATTAAACCACATGCTCCACCGCTTGTGCGGGCCCCCGTCAATTCCTTTGAGTTTCATTCTTGCGAACGTACTCCCCAGGTGGGTTACTTATCACTTTCGCTTAGCCACTCAGACCGAAGTCCGAACAGCTAGTAACCATCGTTTACGGCGTGGACTACCAGGGTATCTAATCCTGTTCGCTACCCACGCTTTCGTCCCTTAGCGTCAATTAATTGTTAGTGATCTGCCTTCGCAATCGGTATTCTGTGTAATATCTATGCATTTCACCGCTACACTACACATTCTAACCACTTCACAATAATTCAAGTCTTGCAGTATCAATGGCAATTTTCCGGTTGAGCCGAAAACTTTCACCACTGACTTACTAAACCGCCTACGGACCCTTTAAACCCAATGATTCCGGATAACGCTTGGATCCTCCGTATTACCGCGGCTGCTGGCACGGAGTTAGCCGATCCTTATTCGTAGAGTACCGTCAGCATTCCACACGTGGAATGGTTTCTTCCTCTATAAAAGTAGTTTACAACCCATAGGGCAGTCTTCCTACACGCGGCATGGCTGGATCAGAGTTGCCTCCATTGTCCAATATTCCTCACTGCTGCCTCCCGTAGGAGTCTGGTCCGTGTCTCAGTACCAGTGTGGGGGATCTCCCTCTCAGGACCCCTATCTATCGTAGCCTTGGTATGCCGTTACCATACCAACTAGCTAATAGAACGCATAGCCATCTTATAGCGATAAATCTTTAATCCTTAGTGAAGGCTCACTTAAGATACTATAAGGTATTAATCCAAATTTCTCTGGGCTATCCCTTACTATAAGGTAGGTACTATACGCGTTACGCACCCGTGCGCCGGTCGTCAGCGAGTGCAAGCACTCCTGTTACCCCTCGACTTGCATGTGTTAAGCCTGCCGCTAGCGTTCATCCTGAGCCAGGATCAAACTCTTCATCGTTTGTCTTTAAATATTATTCAAAACAATACAACGGAATTATAATCGTATCTCAATATGTCTCTAGTCTTTATTCTCTGTATAAACTATCTCTAGCTTTATACGCGCTGTCAATCAATATGTCTATGAACTTCGTTTAATCAATAAAGCAATCTTCATCGCTATTAATTATAGATCGTAAATAAGGAATCGAACCCCATAAATGTTAACTAAAACACCCTAAACCATTACTACTGTTTTTTATGAACTTGTGCTGTTTCTCTAAGCGGGTGCAAATATATAACCCCTTTTATTATTAGCAAAACTTTTTGTGAATTATTTTTAAAAAAAATCAACCCTACTTAATCCTCTAATCCAATCTCAATGAACATACAAAACAATATCCCGTTTTGCGGGCGCAAACATACAACCCTTTTTTATTCTGACAAGATTTTTTTAATAAAGTTTTTAAAACTTTTTCTTAACTATAAAACCAAAAATAAACCTCTCAATGAACTCACAAAACATTATCCCGTTTTGCGGGTGCAAACATATAACCATTTATTAAAACAACAACACCTTTTGGTATAATTTTTTACAAAAAATAAGGAATATGCTGATTTTAAAAAAGATAGAAAACGAAGATAAGAAATTTAATCAAAATAGAAATAGATTTTTGATACTTTTTCTAAGTTTAAATACCTAAATATGGTTATATAATATATTGTTTTGTATTAGGGATGGAAGTGGCATCCTTTTGTTGGTCCTAAACAATTTAAAAAGCTACAACTTTTAATCCAACATCTATAAAGAAAATAAACTACTATACAACAAAAGATACAGCGTACAGCCCGGCCCCTTTTTCTGGGAAAATATCCTAAATTAATTTTTAGAAGAAGTTGTTTTTGATATATCAGACCATTTATTTCTCAAATCATAAAAACTAAAATCTAAAGCTGTTTTTTGTTCTTTTAAAATACTTGACTGAAAACTTCGCTGTAATATATCCTCTATCCAATAATCTTCTTCTACATTTATAGGATCGTATTTCTCTTTTAATGAAATACTAAAAAGTTTAGCAGTATTATTATACCAAAAAGCTCTCCACCCACTCCTGTATTCTTTTACCAATTCGAACATCGTTTTACTGGTTTGCCTATGAATCAATTTTACTAATATCTGACCTTCTGTACGGGTTAGTTTTTTTAATTCTTTGGTAAACTCCTCTTCCATATATTTTTGCAACATTTTTACGTATCGCTTCTTTTTTCTCTTGGAGTCAATATTTTCTAATCGCTCATTAAGAGATATTAGTCTATCTGCAGCTAACTTTGCATAGGGATACACTTTTCTTGTCTTACGTCGTAGAATAAGGTATTTTCTTCTTGCCAGTTTATTTTTAAAATTTAATCTCCCTAAAATAATTACTTCGTCAAGATCAATAGCCTCATGAGGAATTGTATCTCCTTCGATGATGTAGTACTGCACATAACCTGTAGTATCTACCTTTGAGGTGTCCAAAAGTTTTTGATCTTTCTTTTGGGCATTACTCAAAGAAGTTAGCATTACCAAGATAATATATACCGAATGTTTTATCATAATAGATTATGAGACTTTCTAAAATTGTTCCAAAATTAATAATTAACCAATTGTAAACTGTAAAATGAATGTGAATATTGTTATTTTCGCAATAAAATGAAATAATACTATGGCAAAAAAGAGTATTCTAAATAAAAAATCCCTGACTTTTCTTGAAAAATATCTAAACAATCCTGCTCCGACAGGATACGAATGGGAAGGGCAAAAAATCTGGATGAACTACTTAAAACCTTATGTAGATGAATTTATAACAGATACTTATGGAACGGCTGTTGGTGTAATTAACCCAAAAGCAAAATATAAAGTTGTAATCGAGGGGCATGCTGATGAGATTTCGTGGTATGTAAACTACATTACAGATAATGGGTTAATTTACGTGATTAGAAATGGAGGAAGTGACCACCAGATTGCAACTTCGAAACGGGTTAATATCCATACCAAAAAAGGCATTGTAAAAGGTGTTTTCGGGTGGCCCGCTATCCACACCAGAAAAGGCTCAAAAGAGCAAGCTCCAACCCTTGAAAACATATGTATTGATGTAGGGTGTAATACTAAAGAAGAAGTATTAAAACTTGGAGTTCATGTTGGTTGTGTAATTACTTATCCTGACGAATTTTTTATTCTGAATAAAAATAAGTTTGTTTGTCGTGCGCTTGACAATCGAATGGGAGGTTTTATGATTGCTGAAGTAGCTCGCTTACTAAAAGAAAACAAAAAGAAATTACCATTTGGTTTATATATCACTAATTCTGTACAGGAAGAAATTGGTTTAAGAGGTGCCGAGATGATCACCCATACAATTAAACCCAATGTAGCTATTGTGACCGATGTTTGTCATGATACCACTACCCCAATGATAGAAAAAAAGACACAAGGAGAAACCAAAATTGGTGATGGCCCTGTAATTTCTTATGCTCCTGCGGTTCAAAATAGGTTGAGAGAATTATTGATTGATACAGCAGAAAAGAAAAAGATTCCTTTTCAGCGTATGGCTTCTAGTAGAATGACAGGAACAGATACCGATGCATTTGCCTATAGTAATGGTGGTGTTGCTTCTGCTCTAATTTCTTTACCGTTGCGTTATATGCACACTACTGTGGAAATGGTACACAGAAGTGATGTAGAAAATGTTATAGAATTGATTTATGAAAGTTTACTTTCTATAAAGTCAGGAGAGTCTTTTAGTTATTTTGAAAAGTAATTGAATATACTACTATAAATTAAAAGCCCTCGTTAATACGAGGGCTTTTAATTTATGCTTTACACTACATTTTCCATTATCTCCTGAACTACGTCCGGATTTAACAGCGTAGATGTATCTCCTAAATTAGAAGTATCCTTTGATGCTATTTTACGTAAAATTCTTCTCATAATCTTACCACTTCTAGTTTTTGGTAATCCACTTACAAACTGAACTTTATCTGGTTTTGCTATTGGCCCAATAGTATTAGACACTTGTTCTCTAATTTCACTTATCAATCCTTCATCAGCTACTTGATCATTATATAGAGTAACATATGCATATAAAGCTGTTCCTTTTACATCATGAGGAAAACCAACAATTGCAGATTCTGCAACGGCCAAATGTTCATTGATCGCATTTTCTATAGGGGCGGTTCCCAAATTATGCCCAGAAACAATGACCACATCATCTACTCTACCTGTGATTCTATAATTGCCTGTTGCATCTCTATATGCTCCATCACCAGTGAAATACATGTTTTCATATGCAGAAAAATA